>JAYRVK010001279.1:0-9624 GCA_041918555.1 Sandaracinaceae bacterium | reverse complement strand
TCTACTCCAACACCACCCAAAAACCCCCCGTCCCCCCATGGATTGCCCAGGATCCTGGGAGGAAGTCCGCCGTGCGATGTCAATTGTCAACATCGCGTCCCCGGGGAAACGCCGCGGCGTGGAGCGCCTCGGCGGCCTCGAGCATCCCCGGTCCGGGGTCGTCGAGGAGGTCGGGGCCGAGCTCGATCGGGCCCGCCCGGCACGCGCGCAGGCCGCGCAAGGTGGAGTGCGCGCAGATCGCGGCGCCCATGCCGGCGCGCGTGACGAGCAGATCGGGGTCGAGCGCGAGGAGCTCCTCGACGTCGTAGGTGGGCCAGCCGTCGTGCGTCGCGGCCGCCGCGTCCGCGAGGCCCGCCGCCACGAGCACGTCGTGGTAGCTCGTGCCGTCCGTGCCGCCCATGAAGCGGTCGCCGTACACGTTGAGGTAGAGCGCGCGCTGCCTCGGCGCGAGCACGTCCCCCGCGACCGCGTCCATGCGCCGCTCGAAGGCGCGCGCCCAGCGCTCGCCCGCGTCGCCGGCGCCGCAGAGCGCGGCGATCGCGCGCGCGTCGTCGCCGAGGGTGGCGCGGCCCTCGAGGGGCCCGAGGTCGAGCACGCGCACGCCCGCGGCGCGCAGGCGCGCCACCCGCGCGGGGTCGGCCACGTTGTGCGCGACCAGCGCGTCGGGGTGCAGGCCCAGGATCGCCTCCACGTCGTCGAGCGAGCGGATCGCAGGGAGCCCCTCGAACCGATGCGCGTCACGGCCCGCGCCGCTCTGCGCGGTGATCGCGACGACGCGCTCGCGGGCACAGAGCTCGAAGAGGAGCGCGTCGGCGACGGTGCTCGCAGAGGCGATCCGGCGCGCCTCCGCGCGCGCGGGCGCGTCGCGCGCAGCGGGTGTCGCACGCGTCGCGGCCGGCCCCGACGGCGCGGCCAGGACCGAGGCGGCGATCGCGGCCCCGAGCGCCAGGCCGTTGACGAGCGAGGTCCGCGTCATCCGCGCTCCTCGAGGCGGAACCCGAGCGCCGCGCCCTCGAGCAGCTCGACGCCGTACACCGCGCGCACGCGCTCGGCGTCGATGACCTCGGCGGTCGGCCCGGCCGCCACGAGCCGGCCGCGATCGAGCAGCGTCGCGCGCGCCGCGTGCCGCCGCGCCGCGTCGAGGCCGTGCAGCACCGCGACCACCGCGAGCCCGTCGCGCGCGAGCGCTCCGAGGAGCGCGAGGAGCTCGAGCGCGTGCCGCACGTCCAGCGCCGCCGTCGGCTCGTCGAGGAGGATCGCGGGGGCCTGCGTCGCGAGCGCGCGCGCGATCAGCACGCGGCGCTGCTCACCGGTCGAGAGCCGGTCGAAGCGCCTCCCGCGGAGCCCCGCGACGTCGGTCCGCGCCATCGAACGCTCGATCGCGGCGAGGTCCTTCGGGCCGGGCCGCCCGAGCCCACCCGTGTGCGCGTAGCGGCCGTGCGAGACCACGGTCTCGACGGAGAGCGAGCTGCGGAGCTCGGTCTGCTGCGGGACGTACGCAACACATCTTGCGCGCTCGCGCGGGGTCATCGCCCCCAGCGCGACGCCTTCGAAGCGCACCGTCCCCGACGCGATCGGGACCAGCCCCGCGATCGCCGCGAGGAGCGTGCTCTTGCCCGCGCCGTTCGGGCCCAGGATGCAGCCGACCTCGCCCGCCGTGGCCTCGAAGGAGACCGCGTCGAGGACGCGCCGTCCGTCCCGCTCGACGACCAGCTCGCGCGCCTCGATCACGCCGGCGCCTCCCGCCGCAGCTTCACGAGGAGCGCGAGGAAGAGGGGCGCGCCGACCAGCCCCGTGACCACGCCGAGCGGCGCCTCCACCTGGGTCGGCAGCACGCGCGCGAGCAGATCGCACGCCCCGAGGAAGGCCGCGCCGCCGAGGGCCGCGGCGGGGACGAGCCGGCGGTGCTCGGCGCCGACGAACGGTCGGAGCGCGTGCGGCACGACGAGGCCGACGAACGCGATGTTGCCGCCGATCGCGACCGCGCCCGCGGTGAGCACGCCGACCCACGCGATCGTCCAGCGGCGCGCGCTCGCCACGTCGACGCCGAGGCTCGCGGCCTCCGTCTCGCCCGCGAGGAGCACGTCGAGCGGCCGGCCCCACAGCCAGCCCGCCACGAGCGCGGTCGCGATCAGCGGCGCCGCGATGCGCACGTGCGGCCAGCCCACCCCGCCGAGGCCGCCCAGCGTGAACGCGATCACCGCGCGGCCGAGCTCGTAGTGCTCCTGCGCGAGCGTCGTCAGGAAGCTCCCCACCGAGAGGAAGAGCGAGGTCAGCGCGAAGCCGATGAGCAGCAACGACAGGAGATCCGCGCCGCGGCGCACGAAGGCGAGCAGGACCAGCAGGCTCGCGAACGCGCCGGCGAGGCAGCCGATCGGGAGCACCGCCTCCGGCGCGATCCCGGCGAGCAGCCCGCTCGAGGCGAGGCTCGCGTGGGCGAGCAAGACGACTTGTCCGCCGAAGCTCGCGCCCGCGGTCGTGCCGAGGATCGACGGGCTCGCGAGCGGGTTGCGGAAGAGCCCCTGCACGAGCGCCCCGGCGGCGCCGAGCGCGCCGCCCGCGAGGAGAGCGCCCGCGACCCGCGCCGCGCGCAGCGACAGGAAGGTCCCGCGGAGCGCCTCGTCGCCGAGGTCGCCCGGCCCCACGAGCAGCGACAGCGTCGCCACCGCGATCACGAGGGCCGCGAGGACCAGGTAGGGCATCGTCCGCGCGGAGCCTAGCAGCGCGGTTCGGTGATGACTCTGTGACAACCGGGCAACGTGCCTGTCGCCGACACCGGCGCGGCGTACGCTCGGCGCCGCCGATGGACGCGATCTTCGACGGCAGCCTGAGCGCGGGGACGCTGGCGCTCCTTTTGGCCTGCTTGCTCGTGGCGCTCGCGTTCGAGTTCGTGAACGGCTTCCACGACACCGCGAACGCGGTGGCCACGGTCATCTACACCAAGACCTTGAAGCCCGTGCCCGCGGTGGTGCTGTCGGGCATCTGCAACTTCACCGGCGTCTTCGTCGGTGGCATCGCGGTGGCCCTCGCGATCACGCGCCTGTTGCCCGTCGAGCTCCTCGTGTCGGGCGGGGTCGGACGCGGGCTCGCGATGGTGATCGCGCTCCTCCTGGCCGCGGTGACGTGGAACCTCGCCACGTGGTGGAAGGGCCTGCCCGCGTCGAGCTCGCACACGCTCATCGGCTCGATCCTCGGCGTCGGGCTCGCGAGCTCGGCGATGGACGGACGCTTCGGCGAGGGGGTCAACTGGACCAAGGCGATCGAGGTCGGCGCCTCCCTCCTCGTCTCGCCGGTGTTCGGGTTCGGGGTCGCTGCGGGGCTGCTGCTGTTGATGCGCAAGCTCGTCAAGGACCAGCGCGTGTTCCAGCCGCCCGAAGGCGACGCGCCGCCGCCCACGTGGATCCGCGCGCTCCTCGTCCTGACGTGCAGCGGCGTCTCCTTCGCGCACGGTTCGAACGACGGCCAGAAGGGCGTCGGGCTGATCATGCTGATCCTGATCGGGCTCGTGCCCGCCGGCTTCGCGTTGGACTTGGACGCGCCCGCGGCGGAGGTGGCCGAGGCGCGCGCCGGGGCCGCCGCGATGCACGCGCACGTGGCCCCGCTCGCGACCGACTGCGCCGAGCGCAGCGAGGCGCCGGAGTGCGTGATCGAGACCGAGCTCGCGATCATCGTCGCCGCGCTCGAGGGCCACGCCACGGTGCGCGACGTCCCGCGTGACGAGCGCTGGGGCGTGCGCGAGGGGATCCTCCGGATCGACGACGCCCTCCGTCACATGGAGCAGGACGCCGAGCCCGCGCTGCTCTCCCGCCTGCGCGCGGACCGCGCGCGGATCGCGCCGCTGACGGACTACGCGCCGTGGTGGGTGCTCTTCGCGGTCGCGCTGGCGCTCGGGGTCGGCACGATGATCGGCTGGAAGCGCATCGTGGTCACCGTCGGCGAGAAGATCGGCAAGGCGCACCTCACGTACGCGCAGGGCGCGGCGGCCGAGCTCGTCGCGATGTCGACCATCGGCGTCGCGGCGGGCCTCGGTCTTCCGGTCTCGACGACCCACGTCCTCTCGAGCGGCGTCGCGGGCACGATGGTCGCGCAGGGCTCGGGCCTGCAGACCGCGACGGTGCGGAACATCGCGATCGCTTGGGTGCTCACGCTCCCCGCGTCGATGACGCTCAGCGCGATCCTCTTCGTGGTCCTCGCGGCGATCCTCGCCTGACCGCGCTCACGGAGAATATGGCGCAAATCGCATTGCACCCCTGCGGCCCGCGTTGAGGCGCGCGAGCTCGGCGTCGTCGAAGGCGTCCTCGCTCCCCGCGGGCAGGCGCTCGCGCACCCAGGCTTCGATGACCGCCCTCGCGGCGCGGCCCGTGTCGTCGTCGGCGAGGTCATCCCAGACCGCATGGATCCGGCGGCGCCGCGACGCGGCTGAGCCCGAGCCCGTCCAGAGCCGCTCGAGGCGGCCGGGCAAGACGCGCAGCGCCGTCGCGGCCTCGCGGGCGCGGTGCTCGGCGTCGAGCCGATCGCGCATCGCCTCGGTGCGGTCCATGAACCACTGGCGCTCGTAGCGATAGACGTCCGAGAAGAGCGCGTCGAGATCGAAGCGCCCGCTCGAGAGGTCGAAGTCGCGGGCGAGATCCACGGCGGAGCTCTGCGCGAAGGAGACGCTCCCGTCCGGCTCGATCACGGCGCGGAACGCATGCCCGTCGTAGGCGAGCCGCCCGTCGGGCAATCGACGCAGCTCGGGCTCGGTGCGCGTGACCCACGGCCGCGCCATCGCCGACGCGCGGAGGAAGCGACGGTGCTCCTCCTCGAGCGCGCGCTCGTCGGGCGCCTCGAGCGCCGACGCGGTCGCGCTGGCCGGCGGGCCGCGGCGCGAGGGGCCGGGGCCCTCGGGCACGAACCACGCGCGCGCGACGGCCGCCGGGTCCAGCATCCGCCGCGCGGCGGCCCCCGTGAGGGGCGTCGAGGGCGCGGGCTCGGCGACGTGCGGCGCGGTCGCGGGCTCCGCGCTCGGCGCCGGCTCCGCGCTCGGGATCGTCGGGTCGAGCGCCTCGACCCTCGCGGCGAGCCGGCGCGCGGGGCGTCGCGCGATCACGGCGGGCGCCGGGGCCGCCTCGCCCGGCGCGGGGGGCTCGGGTGCCATCGCCTCCGCCGTGGGCGAGGGGCTCGCCGTCCGCACGAGCTCGACGGCGATGGGCTCCGACGCGGCCGGCCGCGGCGGCGCGAGGCGCGGCGGCGCGAGGAGGAGCGCCGCGAGCCCCGCGTGGAGCACGAGCGACGCGAGCAGCGCCGCCCCGGACCTCCGGTCCGCTCCGTCGCCCGCCCGCGTCGCCTCCTCGCCCATCGCCATCGAGGATGGCCGGATCCGCCCGATCCCGCCATCCGCGCCGCGTCAGCCGCGCTCGCGGTACATGTGCGTGCGCCGCACCTCGCGGATCGCGCCGCCGTCGACCGCGCCCTCGACCAGCTCGTAGCCGAGCAGCGCGAACACGCGGCCTCGCAGGAAGATCGGGCGGGCGTTGCCGTACCAGTCCACACAGCTCGCCTGACAATGATCGTTGACCTCTCCACCGCGGCTCCCGAGCACGCCGAGGCGCTCGAAGCGGCGGTCGCGCACGTCGAGGAAGAGCACGCCCGCCGAGCCCGCCACGAGCTGGTGCCAGCCCGCGCCGTCGCCGCCGCGGATCGGCAATCCGAGCACGCCGTGGTGCTCGTCCTCTGCGCGATAGAAGAAGCCGTGGCTCCGCGTCTCGCCCTGCGAGGCGCCCTCCTGCGCGTAGTGGCCGACCACCGCGGGGCTCGCGTCGAGCTCGACGGCGCTGAAGTGGAGCGCGCCGCCGCCCGCGCCGACCACGATCGCGTCGCGCCCCATCACCTCGAGGCGATCGACGCCGTGCGGGAGCGGGACGACGCTCGTCGCGCCGCTGTCGACCGCGTGCACCACGACCTGGCCGTGCGCGTTCTGTTGCGCGTCGCCCCAGCCGCCGCCGACGCCGTAGAGGACGTGCGCGCCGACGAAGCGGTTCTGGAACGACCAGCCCTCGATGCGCGGCAGCCGCGTGTACGCGCCGCGCGGCGCGGTCGCCACGCCGTCGGTGAAGAGCGCGAGGGGCAGGTGCGCGAGCGCGACGTCGCCGGCGCTCACCTCGGGCGCCCACATCCAGTCGCCGCCGCCCTCGGCGCGCACGAGCACGTCGAGGTGCCCCTCGCGCTCGTGGAACGAGAACTGATCGGTCGGCATGCCGGTCACGCGCACCGCGCCGATCGGCGTGCCGTCGAAGGGCATGCGGTACACCGCGGCGTTCGGCGCGTCCGAGGGCTCCGCGCTCGGCTCGCCCCACGTCTCGCCGCCGACCCACACGTACACCGCGTCCTCGGACACGTAGAACCCGCGGCCCGCGGGCCCGAGGATCCCTTGCGCCGTGCAGCGCATCGGCGCGCGCGCGAGCTCGCACGTCACGACGGTGTGGAGCGCGGGGCTCGTGCTCTCCTGGATCGGCCGGTAGATCTGCGAGGCCTGGATCACCGAGCTCCAGTCGTCGCTCTCGCGCGCGCGGATCGAGGGGAGGGACACGTCGACGCGGGGATGCTCGCCCTCCCACCGCGTCTGCGTCAGGTAGTAGGGCATGTAGAACACGAGCCGATCGCCGATCAGGCGGCTCGCGTAGTTCCGCGACGAGTAGTAGTCGTTGCTCCGCAGGTAGTGCGTCGAGCGGCCCCGGATCCCGCCGTCGCCGTCGATGTCGAAGAGCCCGATCTCGGTGCCGCCCGCGGTGTAGTTGAAGCCGATCACGACGATGGTGTCGCCGTGCACGAGCATCTCGTCGTACCAGCCGCCGGGCGCGCCCTCCGGGTACGCGTCGACCATCGACACCGGTGTCAGCGCGGTGTCGCCGACGCGCACGGGGAACAGCCGCCCGCGGCGGAGCACGACGAGGTGCTCGCCGTGGACCTTCACGATGCCGCCCTCGTCGACGCCGGCGACCTGGTTGTTGGTGATCCCCTCCTCGCCCGCGGCGTCCGGCGACGGCGGCGCGGCCTCGATGGTCGAGGCCACGGGCTGCGCCGTCTGTTCCGCTTCATCGTAGTGGTAGCGGGTCCGGCGCAGATCCGCGGCCTCGGCGAGGCGCTGCAGGGTCTCTCGGAGATCTTCGTCCGAGTCGAAGCGGCTCATCGCCTCGCGGGTCTCTTCGTCGACGATGCGATCGGCGCGCGCGATGTCCTCGTCCGAGGGGCGCTCGATCCGCGGTCCGTCGGGGGTCGCGCCGCAGCGCGTGATCGACAGGAGCAGCACGAGGGCGCACAGGGCCCTCTTCACGATCGGGAGTTGCATGGGGCTAGGGACGCATCGGCGCGCCGAAGGTTCTCGCGATCTCCGGTAGACTCTCGCCGCCATGCGTGTGCTCCTCCCGCTCGCGATGATCGCCCTCTCCGCGCTGCCCGCGCGGGCGCAGGAGGCGACCCCCGACATGCTCGACGCGGAGGCGCGCGCCCGCTTCGAGCTCGCGATGGTCCACATCCAGAACGGCCGCTTCGAGGACGCCGCGCACGAGTTCCATCGCGCCTTCGAGCTCTCGCGCCGCGACGCGCTGCTCTACAACGAGTTCCTGGCGTGGCGCGACGGCGGCTTCCCGCGTCAGGCCGAGGCCGCGCTCGTGGCGTTCCTCGCCACGCTGCCCGCCGACGACCCGAACCGCCCGAACCTCGAGGCGCGGCTGCCCGCGCTCCGCGCGCAGATCGCGGCCCTCGACGCGCCGGCAGAGGACGAGGGCGCGGCCGCGCCCGCGCCGGAGCCCGCGCCGGAGCCGCCCGTCGAGACCGTCACCGCGCCCCACCCCGTCGGGTACGCGCTGCTCGGGACCGGCGCGGCGATCGCGATCGTCGGCGCCGCGCTCGGCGGCGTGGCCCTCTCGATCTCCGACTCGCTCGCGACCGAGTGCGTCGGCGGCGTGTGCCCCGAGGAGCGGCGCGCCGACCTCGACACCGGCCCCGCGCTCGCGCTCACCGCGGACGTGATGCTCCCGCTCGGGGCGGTCGCCGCGGCCGTCGGGCTCGTGCTCGTCTTCACCGTGACCGAGACGAGCGAGGTGCCGCGCGCCGCGCTCGCGTGCGACGCCCACGGCTGCGTCGCCGCGCTCGGCGGGGCGTTCTGATGCGCTGGGCCCTGGTGGCGCTCGTCGTCGGCGGGTGCAGCGCGCTGACCGACTTCGACTACTCGATCGGCCCCGCCGACGCGGCCCCCGCCGCGATGGACGCGGGGAGCGACGCGGGCACCTCGGACGGCGGCGCCGACGCTGCCATCGCCACCGACGCGGGGAGCGACGCGGGCGTGGTGCTCTCGCCGTGCCCCGCGCCGTGCCTCGGCGACCTCGCGGCCGAGTACGACCCCGGCACCCAGGGCAGCGGCGCGGTGCAGTGGCGCTACGTCGCGGATCCCCGCGATCGGCTCGGCGTCGTCCACCCCGAGCTCCCGTGGGACGTCGCCACCGAGACGTTCGTGATGGGGGCCGCGTCGATCGGCCGCTGCGCCGAGGCCGGGTGCCCCGCGGGCGCGCTCCTCGTCACCGCGCCGGGCGACGCGACGGAGGCGACGCCCGCGCTCGAGCTGACCGCGACCACCACGGGGACCTTCCGCGTCGGCGTCGCCTACGCGCCGATGGCTTCTGGAGCGATGCAATTCATCTTGTCGCGCGAGCACCGCGCCGACGCCGTGCTGACGGTCGACGTGCTCGACGGCGCGGCCCCCGGGCTCGCCTCGCGCGAGGTCTTCCTCGCCCTCGGCGATCGCCTGCGCGTGACGGTGCGCTCGACGGCCGGCGACGTCGCGCCCCGCGTCGCGCTGAACGTGTGGATCTCCGGGCCGACCCCGGCCGACGCGTGCCTCACGTCGATCGACTTCGACACGTGGCCCGCGCCGATGCCGCAGCACGGGCTCTACTCGGTCGAGCTCAACAGCCCGCCCACCGCGCCGACCATGAGCGCGACCGTGGACCCCGCGCTCGGGAGCGCGCTGCGGATCGCCGCGGCCGACGACTCGTGGGTGCGGCTCGTCGACTCCGAGGAGATGGACCTCTCGGGCGACTTCACGGTGCAGCTCTGGGCGCGCCGGGAGATCCTCGGGACCGGGCAGTACGAGGCGATCGTGGCCAGCCCCGGCGTCGACGCCGCGGTCGGCCTCGACGGCGGCCTCGCGCTCCTCGTCGACGACACGGAGACCCCGCCGGCGCTCGAGCTCGGTGTCTACCGACGCGACACCGAGGACCAGATCGTGCGGACGATCCGGTTCGACCCCGGCACCGACTGGCACTTCTACCGGATCGTGCGGAGCGGCGAGGTGGTCCAGCTCTGCGTCGACGGGGCGCGCCTCGTGAGCGCCGCGGCGCCGGGCGACTACACGAGCACCAACACCATGCGCTTCGGTCGCTTCGGCACCGACGGCGTCTGGTTCACGGGCTCGATCGACGAGGTGCGGATCTTCACCGAGGCGCTGCCGTGCGAGGTCGCGCCCTGAGATGACCGTCCGCGTCTTCCTCGTCCCCGGCTTCTTCGGGTTCACGAACCTCGGGGACTTCCTCTACTTCTCGCACCTGCGCGAGGTCCTCTCGGCGCGCCTGCGCGACCTCGGCCTCG
>JAYRVK010001278.1:0-13771 GCA_041918555.1 Sandaracinaceae bacterium | reverse complement strand
GCGGGGGGTGCCGGGCGAGGCCTGGCGCGCTCCGGCTCATTCGCATCATGCGAACCCGTCAGCTCTCGCAGGGCCAGCGCGCCGATGCGCGCGCCCGCCCGAGTCAAGCCCTGAGCACCTAGCCCACCGTCGCAATCCACCCTCGGGACGGGCGCCCGAACGCAGCCCGGCACCCCCCGCGCCCGATCGAGCCGACCATCCCGCCGCCGCGCCCGCGCCCGCGCCCGCGTCGGCGTCCCCGCCCGTGTGGTGCCTGCGATGCGCGATCCACGCCGCGATCGCTGCGCGCGCGCAGTCTCCTCGTCTTCCCGTCTCCTCGTCTCCCGTCTCGATCTCGATATTCCCTTCTCGCCTCCTCGTCTTCCGATCTTTCGGCCCATCTCGCGGGCGCGAAAGAGGTGCACCTCCGTTGGAGAGGCACGGCTCGCGACCGTCAGAACACCGAGAGGTGGACGGTGACGAGGTTCGAGCGACGCGTCCCGTCCATCGCCTGGTAGCGGAACGAGTCCATCCCCAGGAACCCCGCGCGCGGCACGTACGTGAAGCTGCCGTCGTCGAAGAGCATGAACGACGACGCCTCGGTGGGGCCGTCGAGGTGGTTCGCGACGAGCGGATCGCCCTGCGGATCGCAGTCGTTCGCGAGGACGCCCTCCGACGCGGGGAGGTCGACGCCGATGGAGTCGGTCGAGAACCGCGCGCGCTTGGCCGCCCAGAACAGGCGGATGACCGTGCACGGATCGAGGGCGCGATCGAAGAACAGGATCTCGTCGAGGTCGCCCACGAACGGGTTGACGACGGGCTCGATCGTCCCCGAAGGCATCCCGCGGGTGTCCGCGCCGAGCACGAGGAGCTCTTCGTTGCCCGAGCCCCCCGAGCTCGTGCCCAGGCCGCCCGTGTAGGAACCGCGTCCAGCCTCCACGCCGTCGACGAAGAGCACCATGCCCTCGCGCCCGAACGTCGCCGTGAGCTGGTGCCAGCGACCCGCCACGATCGGCGTCGGTCGGATGAGCCCGGACACCGCGGTCGTGGAGCCCAATAGGAACATCGGGCGACCGCCGTCGGCCAGGCCGAGGACGAAGTGCCCGCCGTTCCCTTCCCCCAGGGCGTCCTTCGAGACCGCGACCTGATCGCCCGGCGCGACGGCGTCGGCGCGGACCCACACCTGGATCGTCCCCTCGTCCACCGCGTACGACGCATGGTGCGGGATGCTCACGTACGAGCGCGCGCCTCCGTCGAACCCGAGCGCGAGATCTCCGTCGGGCGTCGCCCCCGGCTGACCCGTCCGCAGCGTACCGACGTGCGCGCCGTGGTTGAGGTGCGACGACGAGTCCATGACGAGGCCGCCCACGCTCTCTCCGAGCCTCCACCAGCCGATCGGGCCGAGCTCGGTGACGACGTCCGCGTAGACCTCTCCGTCGTCGCGCGCGATCGGGTAGTCGAGGCCGTACTCGATCGTGATCGAGTCGGTGTCGGTGATCGGACCGCCCGCCCCCGTGTTGCCGAGGTCCGTGGTCGCGATGTCGAGGATGACGGTCGTGGGGTCGGCGCCGGGCGGGTCGACGCGGAGATCGGTGAGCGCCTCGTTGATGGCCGCCTGCAGATCACGGAGCCGGATGTGATTGGTCCCGTCGGCCCCCGCCACGATCATCGCGCGCGTCGCGCTGCGCAGGTGGATCGTCGCGCCGAGACGCTCGACCGAGAGGTCCACCTCGATCTCGTGGCCGCTCGCGTCCGGATCGTCGATCGAGAGCGAGCCCGCCTGGAACTTGTAGCTGAACCCGGCGGGACCGCCGACCATCGCCGCGACGCGGTTCACCGGCGGGTCGTTGATCGGGCGCACCGTGATCGCGAAGTCGCCCACGTACCGCGGCATCCCCCCGGTCGCGACCTCGAAGGGGAGCGAGTCCATGGGCGTCTCCGCTCCGAGGTGGCGGTACGCCACGCGGGCCTCGTCGAGGTCGCGCTGCGTGAACGCGCACGGGTCGCAGGGCGCGCCGCCGACCTCGAGCCGTCCCCCGAGCGGAGCGGCCGGCACCGAGAACGCGATCGCCTCCGGAGCGAAGCCGGCCGCCTCGACCCGCAGCTCGGCCCGCGTGATCGTCGCGAGCCCGCCCTCGTCGAGGGTGAGCCCGAGGTTCGTGACCGCGAACGTCGGGACGTCCGCGTCGACGCAGCCCGCGACCGGGTCGCACACGCGCCCGTCGCCGCACGCCGCGTGATCGAGCGCGGTGAAGCAGCTCCCCGAGGCGGCGCACTCCGCGCTCGCGCAGCTCACCGCCGCGGCGGTGCAGTCGGCGGGCGACGCGCATGCGGCGGGCCCGCACGCGGCGGGGCTCGCCTCCTCGACGCACTCCTCCGTGACGCAGCGACCCGCGAGGCACGCGATCGCCGCCGGGTCGCCCGCCGGCGCGGGGCACGCGACGCCGAGGCAGTCGCGCGTGAGGAGCACGGTGACCACGGTGACCCCGCTCGCGACCTCCGCGCGGACCGGGCGCGCCACGAGGACCGTGCCGTCTTCGGCGAGCGCGGCGACGTCGAGCCGGTACGTCCCGGGCTCGAGCGCGGCGAGCTCCGCGACGCGCACGCCCGCGGCCCACGCGTCCGACGCGGCGGCCACGCGCGCGCTCTCGGGGAGCGCCGCGCCGCCGACGCGGGTGCCCGTCACGCGGACCGAGCCGAGCTGGCGGACCGGGACGAGGTCGGTCCGCACCTGCACGACGAGCGTCGCGCGGCCCTCGCATCCGGCGAGGAGCGCGAGGGTGGCCAGCAGGTACACGGCGATGCGCACGCTCGGAGTCTACCGCCCTTCGGCGCGGGAGCGTTCGCGGGAGCGGGACCGGCGCCCGGACGAGGGGCCGGCGCAGGGGGCCGGGGCAGGGGGCCGGGGAGGGCGTGGCGAGCGCACGCGACCCGAGCGCGGGAGAGGGCGGGCACGGCACGGGAACGGGCAACGGGTACGAGCACGATCGCCGGTGGGCCCGCTGCGCGTCGGTGCTCGCAAATGAAGTTGACGTGACCGGCAGCGCCTCCTCGACCTTGACCCCGAGCACCATGACCGTCAGCGTGATCGAGCGCGCGGCGCGAGGAGGACCGATGCAGGTCAGGTCAGGTCCCGGATCGCCATCTCGCTCCTCTTCGTCGGCAACCTCTCCTGCGTCGGCGACGACGTCACGCCACACTCGTCGGCGATCGTCGAGTGGGACTACGAGGACACGACCGTGCCCTGCTCGACGAGGTCCCGCGGCGGGGCCGTCACGTGGACGCCCGACTCGTGCGCGTGTCCGTCGGCGAGCACGCGAGGTGGAGATCCTCGACCGGTGGCCGCGCGCGACCGCCCACGATCGCTTCGCGCTCGCCTTCGATCCGTCGAGCCGGCTCTACCTCGCGAGCGCCCACTCGCGCGGGCCGATCAGCGTCGTCGCGCGTCTCGGACCCGATCGACGCGGTCGGTGGTCCGCCGACGGGCTCCTCATCCGCGTCGGTCGCTTCGTGCCCGACGGGCTTCGCGCGAGCGAGCACGGACTCACCCTCGTCGTCGAGGATCCTCGCGAGGGGGCCCTCCCCGTCGCGATCGGCTTCGACGAGCTCCGGCCGCTCGGTGGAGGGATCGGGCGGTGCCTCTGATCGAGGCGCGAGCCGCCGCGATGTCGCTCGCGGCGCTCGTCGTGGGCTGCGCTGCTCCCGCTGGGGTGGACGGCGGTCCCGTCGACGCGGGGCACGACGCGGGCGCAGTCGATGCCGGCTGGGATGGTGGCCGGGTCGACGCCGGTTCGCGTGACGCGGGCTTCGACGCGGGCCTCGACGCCGGTCCGCGCGACGGTGGACCCGACGATCCCGGCTGGGTGCGGCTGCCAGGTCTGCCCGACGACTGCGCGATCGAGCGGGCCGAGCATCCGGAGCGGATCTGGACGATGGAGTGGCAGCCCTGCTCGACCCCGGACGGCTCGGTGGTACCCGGCTGCGTCGCGAGCCCCCCCACCGGTGCGAATATCACCGACGCGCGTCGAGACGGCGCCGACGTGTGGCTCGAGCTGCTCGGGAGCGACACCTCGCGCGGCGGCCGCGTGGTCGGCCTTGGTCCCCGGGATGGCCCGGCGTGGGCTGCTTGGCGGGAGCCTCCGGAGGTCGATGGCGACGGGATCGTTTGCATGGTGACTGCTCAAGCCGCCGGGGGCGGGCGCGCCACGTTCATCGCCAGTCTGACTGACTTGAACGACGAGAGCCGATCGCGCGGGTGGCTCTACCTGGACACGGCCGCTTCCATCCGCCGCGCGACGGAGCCGGTGCATGTGTTTCCGGCTGGTTTTCTGCCCGGTGCTCGTCAGGTGGTCGAGCTCTGGATCACGAGCGACCTCCTCGCGCTTCAGACCAGCGAGCGGAGTCTCTACACGTACCGCGAGGGCGAGTGGGACACGCTCACCGGGCGCGGCACGGTCGAGGGCCTCCCGCAGAACGTCGCGTTGATCGGCGACCACCTCTTGTGGGAGGCCTGGCGCGGGCTCGACGACGTGCGGCTGGTGCACGCGCGCTGGGGCGAGGCCTCGGCGGTGTGGCGCGACGTTTCCCCATCGGACGCGAAGGGATTCGGCACCGACGGGATCGACCTCGCGTGGTTCGACAACCACGACCGTCGCGAGGACGGCAGCTACGCGCGCACGGAGCTGTGGACCGCGCCATATCGACGCGACCTCGAGGCCGTCGTGCCTCGCCTCGTCACGGTGGTCGACGAGCGGAGCAACATGCCGGCGGTCGGAGGAGGCTGGCTTGCGCGTCGGCGCACGGATCCGCAGCGCGTGGAGGTCTTCAGCCTGCGCGATGGGACCCGCCGCACGTTCTTCCCGCCCGGGGGTTCCGTCGTCGAAGACCCTTACTACGCGAGCGAGCGCGACATCATGTTCCGCGGTGGCGGCGCGCAGTCGATCCGCTTCGATCCGACGCTTCTGCCGATCGACGGTTGAGCGCTGCGCGCCGCGCACCGCGTCCGGCGAGGACCCGCCGGCGAGAGCCGGTTCTCAGCCGCGCGATCTTCTGGTAGTCGATCTCGCCGATGCCCATCTACTCCGTCCCCGCGCGCGTGCGCGAAGGCGCCGCCACCGACCTCACCGACCTCGACCGCTACCGCGACGCGTGGGCGCGGGCGGAGCGCGATCCGAGCGGCTTCTGGCTCGACGTGACGAGGGAGCGCATCGCCTGGCGCACCCCGCCGACGCGCGGCCTCGAGGGCGACTTCGACGCGATCATGGAGGGCCCGATCAGCTGGTTCTCGGATGGCGAGCTCAACGTCACCGCGAGCTGCGTCGATCGACACCTCGCGACGCGCGGCGACAAGACCGCGATCCTCTGGGAGGGCGACGAGCCGGGCGACACGCGCACGCTGACCTACCGCGAGCTCCACGCCGAGGTCTGCCGGCTCGCGAACGCGCTGACGGAGCTCGGGCTCAAGCGCGGCGAGCGCGCGATCATCTACATGGGCATGGTCCCCGAGGCCGCGATCGCGATGCTCGCGTGCGCGCGGCTGGGCGCGATCCACTCGGTGGTGTTCGGCGGCTTCTCCGCGGAGGCGCTGCGCGATCGGATCCGCGACTGCGGCGCCGAGCTCGTGATCACGCAGGACTGGGGGCTCCGGGGCGGCAAGAAGATCCCCCTCAAGCAGGTCGCCGACGAGGCGGTGACCGGCGAGGCGGGCGTGAAGAGGGTGCTCGTCTATCGGCGCACCGGGGACGCCGTGGGCTGGAACGAGGACCGCGACGTGTGGTGGCACGACGTGGTGCCGGGCGCGCGCGCGACGCACGAGGCGCACGCGTTCGAAGCGGAGCACCCGCTCTTCATCCTCTACACGTCGGGCTCGACGGGGCGGCCCAAGGGCGTGGTCCACACCGCCGGCGGCTACCTCACCTACGCGAGCTACACCCACGCGACGGTGTTCGATCTGCGCGAGGACGACGTCTACGCGTGCGTCGCCGACGTCGGCTGGGTCACCGGCCACAGCTACATCGTGTACGGGCCGCTCGCGAACGGCGCGACGACGCTGATGTTCGAGTCGATCCCCACCTACCCGACGCCGGGCCGCTACTGGGACCTGGTCGCGCGGCACCGCATCACGATCTTCTACACCGCGCCCACCGCGCTCCGCGCGCTCGCGGCGCAGGGCAACGCGCACGTGACGCCGCACGATCGCTCGACGCTGCGCGTGCTCGGCACGGTCGGCGAGCCCATCAACCCCGAGGCGTGGGAGTGGTACCACGCGGTCGTCGGCGAGGGCCGCTGCAACGTGGTCGACACGTGGTGGCAGACGGAGACGGGCGGCATCGCGATCTCCCCGATCGCGCCGGCCACCCCGACCAAGCCCGGCTCCGCGACGCTCCCGATGCCCGGGATCCTCCCGTCGCTGCGCACGCCCGAGGGCAAGGTGATCCGCGGGCCGGGCCAGGGCCTCCTGTGCCTGGACCACCCGTGGCCTGGGCAGGCGCGCACCGTGTGGGGCGATCACGAGCGGTTCGTGTCCACGTACTTTGCGCACGTACCGGGCGTCTACTTCACGGGCGACGGCTGCAAGCGGGACGCGGACGGCTACTACTGGATCACCGGCCGCGTCGACGACGTGCTCAACGTGAGCGGGCACCGCATGGGCACCGCGGAGTTCGAGGCCGCGCTCGTCTCCGTCGAGGCGGTCGCCGAGGCCGCCGTCGTCGGCTACCCGCACCCGCTCAAGGGGCAGGGCGTCTACGCGTACGTGGTGCTGCAGCCCGGGGAGACGGTCGACGACAAGGAGCTCAACCAGGCGTGCCGCAGCGCGATCGGCGCGCACGCGCGGCTCGACCGCGTGCAGGTCGTGCCGGGCTTGCCGAAGACCCGCTCGGGCAAGGTGATGCGCCGCATCCTTCGCAAGATCGCGGAGGGCGCGGGTGACGAGCTCGGGGACATCTCGACGCTCGCGGATCCGGGCGTGGTCGAGAGAATCAGAGAGGGCGCGGTCCTCGAGGACTGACGCGGTGGACGACGCGCTCGTCTTCGCGGCGGTCAACTACTCGGTGCTCCCCGCGTGGCTGCTCTTGGTCGCGGTGCCGCGCTGGAAGGGGACGCAGCTCGTCGTCCACTCGGGCCTCTATCCCCTGGTCCTCGGCCTCGCGTACGCCGTGCTCCTGTTCGGCGACTCGCCCGGGCCACAGGGCGCGAGCTTCTGGGATCTCGAGGGCGTCAGCCGGATCTTCACGACGCCGCGCACCATCATCGCGTGCTGGATCCACTACCTGATCTTCGATCTCTTCGTCGGCGCGTGGATCGCGCGCGACGCGGAGCGCCTCGGGATCCGGCACGCGTTCGCGATCCCCTCGCTCGGGCTCACGCTGATGTTCGGCCCGATCGGGCTGCTGAGCTGGCTCGCGGTGCGCGCGATCGCGAAGCGACGCCTCGCGCTCGCGGAGTCGACGGCCGCGCTCGGATGACGGCACCGCGAGCGGCGGGCGTCGCGTCGTTCACGGGACGAAGCCGTCGCGGAGGTAGGTCCCGCGGCCGGTCGGCCACAGCAGGCACTCGCCGCTCGAGCCGGGCACCGTGTAGACCTGGACCTGGCGCGCGCGGTCCTCGCCGTCCTTGAGGCTCACGACGATCTCGAGCGGTCCGTCGCCCTCGACGTCGGCGATCGTGGGGACCGGCATCGCGCCGCGCAGCGGGAGCGCGACCTCGTGCAGGATCTCGCCGTTCGCGCCGAGCACGAAGAGCGCGCTCACGCCCTCGTCGGGCGAGTAGGTGGTGAAGACGACCTCGGGGATTCCGTCGCCCGAGAGGTCCGCGACGACGACCCCGCCCGTGAGCACGCGCTCGCTCGTCGTGTACTCGGTCTGCCAGAGCGCCTGCGCGCGCGCGTCGACCGCGTGGATGCGTCCGTCGAAGCCCGCGAAGAGGAGCTCGGGCCCCTCGCGCTCGGGATCGATGTCCGCGACGGTGACCTGGTTCGTCGCGCCGACCACGTTCGTCCCGTCGAAGTCCCACAGCCCCGCGAGGTAGTCGGGCGCGTGGAACGGCGTCGTCCACGCGCTCGGCCGCGTCCCGTCCGGGTGGAGCGCCCACAGGCCGACGCCGCGGAACCGATCCGTCTGCGCCGCGTTCTGCACCGAGCCGAGGACCACGAGCTCGCGCGCGCCGTCGCCGTCGAGATCCGCGATCGCCGGGGCCGAGTTGGTGAAGTGCGCCTGGTTCGCCGTGTCCTCGTCGTTCGCCCAACCCTGCTGCGCGAGCGCGTAGTCGTGGAGGAACCGGACGCCCGAGAACTTGGTGCGGTCCTCGAAGATGGGGGCCGCGTCGAAGGCCCGTCCGTCTCCGTCGTGCAGGCTCAGGTACGCGTTGTCCTGCGTGGCGAAGATCTCCGCGTCGCCGTCGCCGTCGACGTCGCCGAGCGCGACGTTCTGGTCGTAGCCGCCCGTCACGTAGCAGGCGTCGTCGCAGCCCGCGGCGCCCGTGGTGTTCGGCGGGAAGCCGTCGACCACGCTCCCGTCGTCGTTCACCGCGATCACGATGTCGCGCTGCCCGCCGCCCTCGAGGGGGCTCGTGGTGACCGCGACGAGCTCGAGCCGCCCGTCGCCGTCGACGTCACCCGCGGCGATCGATCGCAATTCGTCTTGCCACTCGAAGGGGAACCCCGCGCGCTCGCTCGCGTCCGGCCCGTACACGTGGATCCGGCCGCGGACCGCGATCGCGACCTCCAGCCCGGCCTCCTCGGGGACGAGGTCCGCCACGATCGGGCTCGCCCAGATGCGGTCGCCCTCCGTCTCGGCGCGGAACACCACCTCGCCGCCGAGGTGCCAGCCCAGCACGAGGCCGTGGCGCGCCGACAGGATCTCGTTCTCGCCGTCGCCGTCGAGGTCCGCGACCGCCGGCGACGCCTGCCACGCCTCGTGCCAGCGATCGCCGAGCTCGGCGACGAGCTGCGGCGCGGCCACCGTCGCGGAGCCTCCGCCCGCGGCGGCGCGGCAGGACGGCGGCGGCGGCGGCGGCCGCGGCCCCGCGTCGTCGCGCTCGCCCGCGTCGCGGCGCGGCGGCGGGGTCCCCCCGTCCGAGCCCGAGCCCCCGTCGCAGCCGAGCGCCCACGCGATCAGAGCCACCCACAGCCATCGCCGCATGCCTCGACGGTACTCCCGTCTACGGCTCCACGTCAGGGGGCGGCTCGCCGGCGTCCACCACCACGTCGCGCACCATCCCGCGGCAGCGCGCGCTCGTGCCGGGGATCTCGATCCAGAGGTGGCTCGCCTCGCTCGGCCCGCGCGGCGCGACGCCGCGCCGCTCCCAGGCCGAGGGCACGTCGAGCTCGCGCGACCACACCTCGAGGCCCTCGTCGAAGCGGAAGAGCACGACGTGGTGCCAGCGCCCGCGCACGCTCGCGGTGGTGCTCGGATCGTCGGCGGTGCCCACCCCCTCGTCGCGCGCGCGGGTGAACGGCCGGAAGCGCACGAGGTCGCCCTCGAGCGCGATCTCCGCGAGCTCTCCGACGGGCGCCCCGCCGGGGATCGGGCTCCCGTGCCCGACACCGACGCGCACCGCGCACTCGTCGGAGTCGCCGTCGAGCAGCACGTCGAAGTGGAGCGCGCGCCGCTCCGGGACCGCGCGGAGCGGCATCGACGCGCGGGTCGGCGACGCGGCGGCCGCGAACGTGAAGGCCCCGTCGACGGTGGGGTGCGCGGTCGCCGGCCGATCGCTCGCGAGCGTCGCGAGGTCCTGCGGGTTGTCGAAGCAGCGCAGCCCGCAGTCGCCCCACGTGTCGACGCAAGTCTCGTTGCGGAAGCAGAACCCATCGCCGTCGGTCCGACCCGAGATCTGGGCGGGCGGCTCGCAGGGCGGGCTGCGCCGCGAGATCTGCCGGCACGCGATGCCGACGCTCGCGGCGTGGCCGCCGGGCGGCGCGCGGTGCTCTCCGTCCGCCGTGTAGAGCGCGAGCCCGTACGGGTTGTCGTCGGACTCGCGCGCGACGACGACCGCGCCCGACTCCACGTCCCAGCGGTCGGTCGTCCCGGGGAGCCCCGAGGGATCGATGGTGCCGGTGTACTCGAACGCGTTGAGGCCGCCGCCCTGCCACGCGAGCACCTCTTCCCCGATCCCCGCGGGGATCGTGTGCACCACGAGCCCGAGCGCGGGTCCGTGACCGACGAGCACCTGATCGATCGCGCCGACCCGACCGAGGGTGATCGGGAACGTCATGTCGCCGAGCTCCGCGGCGGGGCGGTCCCCGTTGAGCGTCGTCACCTCCGTCCACTGGAGCACGTTGCGTTGACGCGACGCGCGCCCGAAGACCAAGCCGGTGGTGCCGCGCCGCGCCGCGTACATCTCCTCGCGCGGGGGGATCTGCTGGTCGCCGAGGGCCGCGCGCACGAAGTACGCGTGCCAGTCCCAGTCGTCGCCGAGGTCCGCGAGCACGTACGAGTCCCGCGTCCAGGTGACGCAGTCGTCGCTCTCGTAGACGTACTCGGCGAGCCCGCTGACGGTGCGGACCGTGGCGCGCCAGCGCTGCTCCGAGCAGGTCCCCGTCCACGCCCACTCGACGCTCGCGTCGAGGACCGAGCCGGCGTCGAGCGGCGCGCCGCGCTCGAACTGCATCCCGAGCCGCGGCCAGCGCGTCCCCTCGTGCTCGCGCGACACCCACGGCTCCACGCGCCCGGTTCCCCGATCGAGCACGAGCGCGCAGAGGTAAGGATCCTCCTGGGCCACGCAGCTCGCGTCCCCGGCCAGGCCGGCGAGGTGGTCGGGGTCGCCGCTCATCGCCATCGAGAGGATGCGCGGAGACTCGGGCGGTGGGAGCGCGCCGGGGCCGGTCACGAGGCGTGGGAGCGGATCTTCGCAGGTGTGCGCGCCCATCGCCTCGACCGCGAGGTCCTCGAGCCACGCGGGGCCGCCCGAGGCGAGCACGGCCACGCGGAGCTCCTCGGCGGCGAGCGGGCCGAAGGGCGCGTAGGCCGGGAGCGTCGAGAGCGCGTAACAGTCGCCGGTCCCCGCGCTCGCGACGGTGTCGCCGACCCGCGCCTCGATCGTCCGGCCGCAGCGCACGTCCACCACCAGCGGGACCCACGACCCGGCGTCGGGCGGCTCCGCGACGAGGACGGGGCCGCTCGTCGCGACGCCGCGCGTCACCGTCACCTCGAGGCCCGACTCGGTGCGGCGCAGGCCCGCGGTCGCCAGCAGCCCGGAGTCGCGCGCGGTCGCCGCGGTGGGCGTCGCCTCCGCGGTCCAGAGCTGCAGCGTCGCCTCGGTGCCGACGGGGACGCGGAAGGCCGCGGTCAGCCGCAGCTCCCCGCGCAGGCTCGCGATCGTGCTCCGCGAGTAGGCGCGCGGGCCGGCGACGAGCTCGGCCACGGTGTCCGCGGCGCCGGTCGGGTCGGGCCCGACGCGCGGCGCGTTGGCGTCGTTCGAGAACCACCGCGCGGTCGCCGGCTCGTCGAAGCCCTCGGTGAAGCCGACGCTCCGCGCGCTCACGCAGCGCTGCCACGGATCGCCCGCGAAGAGGTGCCAGCACAGCGGGTCCGCGCGATCCGCGTAGCCGTCGCGATCGTTGTCCTGCTCGTCGCGGCAGTCGGCCGGCTCCTCGCGGCGCGTGCAGTCCTCGGAGTCGGAGCAGTCCGCGTCGGCGCAGTCGACGCGGCCGTCGAAGTCGTTGTCGAGGCCGTCGCCGCAGAACGGCGAGGACGCCTCGGCGCGCGGGGCCGGATAGGTGAAGAGGGCGGAGCACCCCGTGGCCGCCAGCGCGAGCAGCAGGAAAATCGAGTTGTCAGGTGGTCGCGGCACTACTCGACGACGAACTGCACGGTGAAGCGGTAGCCGCGGTTGATGGAGTCGACGATGGTCTGCTCGTGCAGGTAGGTCCCGGGCGCGGGGACCGTGTCGTCGAAGCGGAACTCGTACGCGCTCCACTGCATGAGCACGATGCGGGTCTGCCCGTCGTACATCTCGTGCGACGGAGGCGGGTTCTCCCATCGGAAGTCGAGGTTCGGGTCGAACACCTCGCAGTCGCGGAGCACGCGGCCAGTGAACTCGAAGCCGTACGTGTCGTGCGGGATGATCGGGCCCGACACGTCGCCGTAGTCCGAGGCCGAGCCGTGGGGCGCGGAGTCTCCGGGGACGAGGAGGGCCACGACGTAGATCGCGGGCCCCCCCTCGAACTGCGCGGTGGTGAAGCGCGGGCCCATCGGGTAGCCGAGCGCCGCGACGCGCTCCTCCACGTAGCGATCGAAGTCGAGGGGGCTCCGCTCGCCGGCCACCGGCCCGATCGCCGGCTCGAAGCCCCAGAGCGGCGCAGGGAACACGCTGGTCGCCGTCTCCACGATCTCGTCGCCCTCGCCGTAGGGCGCGGAGAACACGATCGGCGTGGTGAGCCGCCACGTCGGCCCCCCGATCGTCTCGACGACCACGCCCGGTCGGTCGCAGACGAGGCCGCCGTCGTCGGCGCAGCCCACCGCGAGGGCGAGCGCGAGGGGCACGAGCGCGAGCCGCATCGCCCGACAATCTACCGAAAGCACCGCGGCGCCGCGACCTCGGGCGCGGGCTTCTCAGCCCGGGAGCCGCCGCGTATCCTTCCGGGGCGCATGGCGACCGATCCGGAGCGTGAGCCCGAGGCGGGGGCGGACGCACTCGACGCGGGGGCAGACGACCTCCTCGACGTGCGCGCCAGCACCACGCGCCGCGCGTCGTCGCAGAACGGCGCGGAGCTCGGCGACACCCTCCCGCGCGATCGACCGGCCGAGCCTCTCCCGGCGCCGCTCAAGCCCGGGACGGTCCTCGACGGCGACTACGAGATCGAGGGGCTCCTCGGGACCGGCGGGATGAGCGCGGTCTACGTCGCGACGCACGTGCGCCTCAAGAAGCGCTTCGCGGTGAAGGTCGTCGGCGAGACGCGCGAGCTCGACCCGGAGGCGATCACCCGCCTCGAGCGCGAGGCGCAGACCACGAGCGGGATCGACAGCGAGCACATCGTCGACGTGACGCACCTCGGCAAGACCGCGGACGGGCGGCTCTTCGTCGTCATGGAGCTGCTCGAGGGCGAGGATCTGCGCGCGTGCCAGTCGGCGCGACGCGACGCGCGCGGGGTTCGCCGGCCGCTCGAGGACGCGGAGATCCGCGAGTGGATCCCGCAGCTCCTGAGCGCCCTCGCCGCGGCGCACGAGGTCGACGTCGTCCATCGCGACCTCAAGCCCGAGAACATCTTCTTGTCGAGGCGCCGCGACAAGGTCGTGGTGAAGCTCCTGGACTTCGGGATGTCCAAGCTCGCGCACCGCGACTCGCTGCGGATCACGCGCACGGGGCAGATCGTCGGGACCCCGCTGTACATGTCGCCGGAGCAGGCGCGCGGGAAGCACGACGAGGTGCACTCACCCTCCGACGTGTACTCGATGGGCGTGATCCTCTACGAGATGCTGACCGGCGAGGTCCCGTTCCCCGCCGAGACGCTCTACGAGTGCGTGTACAAGCACACGACGGAGCCGCCGCCGCCGCTCGCCGAGAAGCGGATGGACCTCCCCGTCGGGGTCGTGAAGCTCGTGCACAAGTGCCTCGAGAAGGAGATCGGCGATCGGTACCGCGACGCCAAGGAGCTCCTGCTCGCGTGGGAGCCGGCGTGGAGCACGCCGACCATCGAGGATCTCGAGGCGCCGGCGGGCACGCTCGTCGCGGTGAGCCTCGCGTCCCCGAGCGCCGCCGAGCTCGAGGAGGAGCGCTCACGCGGCGCCACGCCGTTCGTCGACGGCGCGGTCGCCGGGGTGCTCGCGCTCGGCGGCTTCGCCGCGTGGCGCCT
>JAYRVK010001277.1:0-4846 GCA_041918555.1 Sandaracinaceae bacterium | reverse complement strand
GCCGATCGCGGCGGCGTCGCTCGGCCAGGTCCACGAGGCGTGGCTGCCCGACGGACGCAAGCTCGCGGTCAAGGTGCTCTACCCGGGCATCCGCAACCTCATCAAGGTCGACATGCGCGTCCTGCGCCTGGCGATCGAGGTCTACAAGTGGTTCGTCCCCGTGCAGAACATCGAGCGCGTCGGCGACGCGCTGCAGGACCTCCTCGATCGCGAGACCGAGTACCTGCACGAGGCGGAGATGATGGAGTCGATGGCGAAGAACTTCGCGCATCGCAAGGACATCCTCTTCCCCGAGGTGGTCTGGGACCTGACGACGCGGAACGTCCTCACGATGACGTTCATGGAGGGCCTCAAGATCAACAAGGTGAGCGAGATGGAGGCGCTCGGGATCGATCCGCACGCGGTCGCGGTGCGGCTCGTCGAGAGCTTCTACGAGCAAGTCTTCTTGCACCGCCTCTTCCACGCGGATCCGCACCCGGGGAACTTCCTCGTGCAGGCCGGCAGAAAGCCCTCGCGCCCGAAGATCGTCGTCCTCGACTTCGGCGCGATCAGCGTGGTGCGCCAGGAGCTCGTCGACGGGATGATCGAGATCCTGCAGGGCCTCTTCGACGAGGACGGCGAGCGCCTCTTGAACGGGTTCCTCCAGATGGGCTTCGCGTCGCGCGAGGCGAACCGCGAGCTCCTCGAGAAGACGGTCGAGACCTACTTCCAGAAGCTCCTCCGCATCAAGGACCGCACGCCCGGCGCGCTGATGCGCGCGAGCCCCGACGAGCTCGAGAAGCTCGCCGACCCCGAGGTCGAGCGCGAGGAGCTCCGCGAGCTGATGCGCTCCGTCGACTACCCCGAGGGCTGGTTCTACGTGGAGCGCGCCTCGGTGCTGATGTTCTGGCTCGTCGGCACGATCGATCCGGACGTCGATCCGATGCGCATCGGCTTCCCGTACGTGATGCCCCTCGTGATGGAGAAGCGCGCGAAGGACGCGGCCGCCGCGGCGCGTCGCGAGGAAGACGCGCCGCGCGCGGAACCTCCCGCCGACGCGGCTGTCTGATCCCGCGAGCCCACTCCGACGAACCCCTTCGCAGTGCGCGCGCCGCGCGCCGATCGAGGTATCCGATGCCCGAGCTCTCGACTCCGGGAGGCGAGCCCGTCCGTCCGGGCGCCATGACCGCCGTGATGCGCGCGACCACCGCGCGCCCCTCGGGGCCCCGCTGGCTGCGATGGGCCGTCGTGCGCGACGGCCGCGTCGAGCGCGAGGAGGTGAGCGCGCCGGAGCGAGCGGTCACGCTCGGGGTCGGCGGCGACGTGCCGGGCGAGGGCGCGACCCGGGAGCTCCTCGCGTACGAGCGCGGCGCGTGGATCCTCCGCGCGACGCCAGGCCTGCGCGGCCGGACGGACGCGGGCCCCCTCGAGACGCTGTCGGCGGACGGCACGCGGGACGTCACGCTCGGGTCCAGCGCGCGCGGGCGGCTCGAGCTGCCGGGCGGCGCGTCGCTCCTGATCCAGCTCGTCGATCGACCCCCGGCCAAGGTGAAGCCCCGGCTCCCCGCGGGCCTGGTCGGCGGGCTCTTCAGCGGCGCGGACTGGTGGTTCACGAGCTTCGTCGCCGCGAGCTTCTGCCTGCACCTCGGGGTCGTCGCGTACCTGCTCGAGGCGGACTGGCCGATCGACACCGGGCTCGTCCCCGATCGGTACGCCGAGGTGATCTTCCCCGAGCTCGACGACCCGCCGGTCGACGCGCGCGACATGGACGAGGGCGAGGACGGCGAGCCCTCCGACGAGGTCGCGGAGAGCGAGGCGGAGGAGACCGAGGAGACCGACGCGCCGCCATCGACGGACCGCCCGACGGTCGCGCGGCGCGAACCGAGCGGCCCGCGCAGCGCGCCGACGATCGATCCCGACGCGATCGGGCGCGAGGTCGCCGAGCAGCTCTTGATCGCGGGCCTCGCGCCGGGCTCCGCCAGCTCGGCCTTCGACGCGCTGCGCGACGGCGCGAGCCTCGAGAGCGCGGCCTCCGTCTTCGATGTGGTCGAGGGGACCGTCGTCGCCGAGAACGACGTCGGCGTCTTCCGCGATCACGACGGCGCGAGCGCGACCGACGCCGCCGTGCGGGATCTCGGCGACCTCGACCGCCGCCCCGGCGTGCGCGCGCGGCCGGAGGGTCGCCCGATCGAAGAGGTCGTGGTGCGCCGTCCCGAGGGCGTGCCGCCCCCGATCTTCGGGACGCCCGAGCCCGACGACCCCGAGTTCGACGTGGCCGAGCTCGTGCGCCGCCTCCGCGCGCGCATGCCCGCGGTGCGGAGCTGCTACGAGCACGTGCTCAGCCACGGGGATCCCGACGCCTCCGGCCGGATCACGCTCTCGATGCAGGTGATGCCCCCCGGCCACCTCGCCGCGGTGCGCGCGGTCGACAACACGACGGGCTCGGACGCGCTCGGCGCCTGCGTGGTGCGTGCGGTCCAGACGGTGCGCGTCAACGTCGGCCCGACCGATCCGGTGACCGTCGAGTTCCCCGTGGTGCTCGCACGCCAGGAGTGATCTCCTCTTCCGGGGGCGCTGCGCGCGCCCCCGCCCCGTTGGGCAGAGCCCAACGTGGCCCCCCCCGTTCGAACGCGCTGGCGCGTGTTCGCTCCCCACGCTCCGCGTGGAGCCCCCCTCGCCCGACGGCCGGCGCTGCGCGCCGGCCTGGGCTCGATCGGCCGGCGTTGCCGGGACCGCGCGCGGCGCGCAAGCTGCGCGCGCGTTGGACCCGGCGATCGAAGAGGCGGTGGCGGCGCTGCGCGCCGGCGAGCTGGTCGCGTTCCCGACCGAGACGGTCTACGGCCTCGGGGCGGACGCCCGATCGGAGGCCGCGGTGCGCGCGGTGTTCCGCGCGAAGGGCCGGCCCGCGGAGCACCCGCTGATCGTCCACCTCGGCGCGGCCGACGCGCTCGAGGAGTGGGCGCGCGAGGTGCCCGAGGACGCGCGCCGGCTCTTCGCGCGCTTCGCGCCGGGGCCTCTGACCGTGGTCCTGCCGAAGCGCGCCGACGTGCCCGACGTGGTGACCGGGGGGCAGCCCACGGTCGCGCTCCGGATCCCCGATCACCCGATCGCCCTCGCCCTCCTGCGCGCGTTCGGATCCGGCATCGCCGCGCCGAGCGCGAACCGGTTCGGCTCGGTGAGCCCGACCACCGCCGCGCACGTGGCGCTCGAGCTCGGCGAGCACGTCGCCCTGATCCTCGACGGAGGCCCGTGCCGGGTCGGGATCGAGTCGACGATCGTGGACCTGAGCGGAGGCGCGCCGGCGCTGCTCCGGCCGGGCGGGGTCGCGGTCGAGGCGATCGAGGCCGTGCTCGGGCGGCCGCTCGCCGAGCCGCGCGCGGGGCTCCGCGCGCCGGGGAGGCTCGCGTCGCACTACGCGCCGCGCGCGCGGGTGCTCGCGGTCGACGAGCGCGCGCTCGAGGCGGCGGCGCGTGCCGGGGGCGCGGGCGTGGTGGTCCTCGCCGATCGCGAGGTGCCGGGTCTGCCCTTCATCGCGCTCCCCGCGGCGCCCGAGGCGGCCGCGCGCCGGCTCTACGCGGCGCTGCGGGAGGTCGACGAGCGCGGCTTCTCCGTCGCGGTGGTCGCGCTGCCGCGCCCGGTGGGCCTCGGTCGCGCGATCGCGGATCGGCTCCGCCGCGCGGCGGCGAGCGGTTGAGGTGGACAACCCGCGTCGGGCGCGTCGATCCTCGGAGCATGGAAGAGCGCTGCTCGAGCTGCGGCCGCACGTTCCGGCCCGACGACGGGTTCTGCGGGGGCTGCGGGACGCCGCGCGCGGCGGGCGCGCGGCCGGAGCTCGGGGCTGCGCCGCCGCCCGCCGGCTCCGCGCCGGCGCGCGCGCCGAAGATCCCGGGGACGCCGGGGCTCGCCCGCGTGATCCCGATGGTCCTCGGCTTCGCGGTGCTGCCGATCGTGCTGTTCTTCGCCCTCGGCGACTGCGGCAGCGCCGAGGGGTCGATGCGCGTGACGGCGAGCCCGCACGGGGAGTGGACGTTCGTCCCGACCGGGTGCGCGTCGCTCCAGCCCTACGGCCGGATGGGCGCGAACCTCCACGCGGAGGGCCCCAACGACGGCGCGGTCTACGTCTCGCTCGATCCGACGCACGGCCACCGGATCGAGCTCGAGGTGCCGGGGAGCTGCCGCAACGCCGACGGAACGGACTGCACGGTGTTCGAGGTGCCGCGCGATCGGTGCACCACCTACGACGTCTCGGTCGAGCCGACCGGCACGGTGGTCAACGACGTGCGCCTCGTCGAGGGACACGTCCGGCTCGACTGCACGCTCGAGGACGGCGCGCGGGTCGAGGGCGCGATCACCTTCGAGGGTTGCTGAGCTCGATCGCCTCGTCCTCGTCCCGCGCGACGATCGCCTCCCAGCCGAACTCCCGCGCGAGCCGCTGCACCTGGAGCTCGCCGGCGGCCGAGGCGACGAGGGTGACCACGCGCGCGTAGATGCGGCGGGCCTCGCGGTTGAGGTCGGCCATCGCCCTCTCGAAGCCCTCCTCGCTCCGCCCGAGCGCCTCGCGCAGATCGAGGACGAGGCCCCAGCCCGCGTACTGCTCGCGGTGCCGCCCGAGCGCCTCCCCGTAGGTGGCCGCCAGCACCGCCACGTCGGCGCGCGATCGGAGGCGCCGCACGATGATCACCCGTTGCTCCGCGAGCTCCTCGATCCGGAGGTGCTCGTCCTCGTACACGACCGCCCGCATCCCGACATCCTCGGGCCGCCGCCGCGCTCCGTCCAGCCCGGGCTCAGAGGGTGTCGATAAATCGATCGAGGCCAGCCGTCGCGCAGCGACGGCCGTGGGCCGAGGGGGCCCCACGCAAAGCGGGGG
>JAYRVK010001276.1:0-4446 GCA_041918555.1 Sandaracinaceae bacterium | reverse complement strand
GGCAGATCGCGCTTGTTGTACTGCACGACCATCGGCAGCCGATCGGGCGCGTCGCCCTGGAGCCGCAGGTTGTCGGCGAGGTTCTGGATGCTCTCGAGGTTGTCGTCGATTCGGAACGACTGCGAGTCCACCACGAAGACGATCCCGTCGACGTGCCGGAGGATGAGGCGACGCGTGCGGTCGTGCGCGATCTGACCGGGCACCGTGCAGAGGTGCAATCGGACCTGATACCCCTTGAAGCTCCCGAGCTCGACGGGGAGGAGATCGAAGAACAGCGTCCGCTCGGACTCGGTCGCCAGCGAGATGAGCTTGCCGCGCAGCTCTGGCCGCGTCTTGGCGTGGATGAACTCGAGGTTCGTCGTCTTCCCCCCGAGCCCCGGGCCGTAGTAGACCACCTTCAGGTGGATCTCTCGACGCGCGTGGTTGACCAGGGGCATGGGGTTGCGGCGGGGGGCAGGAGAGACTAGCGCTACCCCGCGCGCACGGGAATGTCGACGACGTTACGCACCACCCTCGCGGGCCTCGGCCTCCTCGCGGGCTGCGCCTCCGCCGAGCCCGTCGACGCCGACGAAGCGTTCCGTCGCATCCAGGTCTTCGAGGCGACCATCGCCCACCGCGCGGGCGCGGCCGAGGCCTGCGCTCCGGGGGCGCCGTGCGACGCGGAACGTGCGCTCTGCGCCGCGGTCGAAGGGTTGTGCGAGGTGTCGCGATCGATCGAGGACCCCGACGCGGCGAGCCGGTGCGAGGCGGCGCGGCGGCAGTGCCCGGAGGGGCGGTGAGCGAGGCCACGAGCTGGGTCCGGCGCGCCGAGGCGGCCCTCGCGAGCGGCAAGACCGCGTCGGACGACGACGTCCGCGTCGAGGTCCACCGGCCCCCCCTGCTCGACGGCGACGGCGCCAAGGCGATCCTCGCCCCGGTCCTCGCCTCCATCGTCTGGGCGGCGGCCGTGTTCCGCGAGATGGTCGCGCAGACGAGCCTCGACCCCTTCGGGATGATCCTGCGGCTCGTCGCGCTGGGGCTGACCTTGCGCGTCGGCCTCCTCGGCGGGCAGCTCGTCGCGCGCGCGCGCACGTGGCTCGACGCGTCGAAGCACGGGCTGGTGCTCACCCCGGAGGGGCTGCTCTACCGCACGCCGAGCCACGACGTCGCGATCCCGAAGGATCGCATCGTCGGGATCACGGAGCGCGGTCACTGGGGGACGCGCAAGGCGGGGCAGCGCTGGAGCGAGGTCTACGTGGTGGTCGATCCGTCGCTCGGGATCACGCACGTCGCCTTGCCCCCCCTGTTCGACGAGACGCCGGGCCGCCTCGCGGAGCGGCTCATGCGCTGGCGCGGCGCGCCTCCCGAGGTGCGCGAGCCCGACGCCGAGCCCGCCGCGCTCGCGAGCCGCGTCTACGACCGCGCGGCCACCGGCCAGGCCGAGGCCGACACCGCGGTGGTGCGGCACGATCTCGGCTGGCTGCGCAAGGCGCCTTACCTCCTGCTCCTCGTCGCGACGGTCGCGGTCGACGCGATGGCGCGCGGGGGGGCCGCGGTGTGGAACGCCCTCGAGCCGTGGATGGCGGGAGCCTTCGTGCTCGCGCTCCTCGCGGTGCCGTTGCGGTGGTTCTGGACGACGCGCCGCGAGGTCTCGCCCCGGAAGGGCCTCGCGATGGTGCTGACCCCTGCCGAGGTCCTGATCCGCACGCAGCGCGGGATCCTGCGCGCGCGGTGGAAGGAGCTCCTCAAAGTCGGCATCGACGGCAAGCGCAAGTGGTCGGTGCTCGAAGGCGACCACGAAGCACGTCAACTCGTCTTGACGCGAAAGCACGCCCCCGCGATCCGCTACGACGAGCCCTACCTCGGGATCCCGGTCGAGGTCGGCAAGCTGCTGCTCGACGCCTACCGCTCGGGCTGGCTCCCCTATCGGGGCGGCGCGGCGCGCGACGAAGAGGAGTGATCGTCCTGCGCGGCGAGCTCGCGTCGGAGCCGCGAGAGCCCCTTCCGGATCTGCGGCCGCAGGACCCCCGCGACGAGCGCGGCGACCCCCGGGACCGCCGAGTCGAGGAGGATGTCCCATGTGAGCTGGGAGCCGGTCTGGCCCCACGGCTCGACGAGGATCTCGCCGCGGTGGAAGCGCACGATGGGGAGCCCCGCCACGATTCGGTAGACCATGCGGCGCGGATAGAGGACGTAGGTGACCTCCTCGTCGAGCGCGAGGCCGGGCGCCTCGATGCGCCGCACCGTCCCCACGCCCCCGTCGTCCGGGCCCTTCACGACCCGGATCTTCGCGTCCATCCAGTCGCCCATGCCCTCGTGATCGAGGAAGGCGTCGAAGAGGCGCGCGGGCGGGACCGCGAAGCTCTCGGCGATGATCGCGCGGGCCTGTGTCTTCACGAGGCCTTCCAGACGACCTTGACGATCTCGTAGGTGCGCACGCCCCCCGGCGTCTTCACCTTCACCTCGTCGCCGACCTCGCGGTTGATGAGCGCGCGCGCGATCGGAGACGTGACGCTGATGGTCCCGGCGTCGACGTCGGCCTCGTCGGCGCCGACGATGCGGTAGGTGACCTCGTCGCCCTTGTCGATGTCCTCGAGGGTCACCCACGCGCCGAACGCGATCCGCTCGCGGTTCAGGTGCGCCGTGTCGATCACCTCGGCGCGAGCGATCTTGTCCTCGATCTCGTCGACCTGCGCCTTCACGATGCCCTGGCGCTCGCGCGCGGCGTGGTACTCCGCGTTCTCCTTGAGATCGCCCTCCTCGGCGGCCTCCCCGATCGCCTTCGCGAGGCGGAGGACCTCGGCCTTCTTGTCCTTGAGGGACTCCTTGAGGGCGGCGAAGCCCTCCGGGGTCATCGGTACCTTCTCCATCGCGCCTTGGTAGCACGATTCCGGTCAGTCTTCGTCGACGGGCTCATGCAGCAGCGCCGAGTCCGCGTGGAGCAGCAGCTCGATGCTCGCGGGCCCGCGGTTGAATTCGTAGTCGTGGGGACCGGGCACCACCGTGAGGGTGTGCGGCACGCGCCGCTCGCGCAGCGCCGACGACAGCCGCCGCGCAGCCCACAGGAACGGGTCGTCCTCGCTCGACAGGATGCGCACCCGCTGTGGGCGCGAGCGCGCGGCCTCGAACGCGAGCGCGCCGAGCTCGTCCTCGAGGTTCCGTATCGCCGGCTGCATCCCGCCCACGCTCCCGAACGCCTCCGGATGCCGGAAGCCGATCTCGAGGGCGACCCGACCGCCGAGCGAGATGCCGTCGATCGCGACGCCATCGCGCGTCTGCGCGAGGCCCGGATAACGCTCGCGCACCGCGTCGAGGAGCGGCCCTGCCACCCAGTCGCCGTACTCCGCGACCGCCTCGGAGCCGAGGTCTCCCCCGATGTTCGGCATGTAGGGGGTGACCACCGCCACGCCGCGAAACGGCTGCGCGCGCAGCACGGCGTTCACGTACGCGAGGTGCTCGTCGCGCACGTGGCCGTGGTAGTCCGACCGCATCAGGCGACCGCGGAGCACCGCGTTGAGCGCGGTCGGGAGGCGGTAGAGGAAGGCCCAGCCGAGGTGGCCGCGCTGGGGCCCCGCGAGCGCCTCGGTCTGACCGTGCAGCGCGACCACGATCGGATAGCGCTCTCCGGGTGGGTGCTCGCGGCGATCGCGCCGGCGCGGGTAGGTCACGAGGACGTTGCGCTCGCCGAAGCTCGTCGCGACGGTCATGCGGCGGTAGTGGACGTACTCCTCCTGCTCGTCGGCCTCGTCCTGCGCGCCGGTGCGATCGAGCGGCCACGTCGCCAGCGCGACGGCCGCCATCATCCCCGCAAGTGCTCCGAGCCTCCGCCGAGTCACGCCCGCAGCGACGAATGGTACTCCTGGAGCGAGCACACCGTGAGAGGGGCTTCCCGGCGCGCCTCGATCGCGCTGACCGCCGCGGTCGCCGCCGCGATCGTCGTGAAGTAGGGCACCCCCACGGTGAGCGTGGTGCGGCGCAGCGAGTAGCTGTCGCGGATCGCCTGCTGTCCCTCGGTGGTGTTGATCACCATGTCGATCTCGCCGCTCCGCAGCCGATCCACCACGTGCGGTCGCCCCTCGTAGACCTTGTGGACGTGCTCCGACGCGACGCCTGCGCGCGCGAGCACCCGCGCCGTGCCGCCGGTCGCGACGATCGTGAAGCCGAGCTGCGTGAGCCGGAGCGCGAGCTCGCTCGCCGCGGGCTTGTCGTCGTCGCGCACGCTGACGAACACCCGCCCCTTCTGCGGCAGGCGCGCGCCGGTCGCCTCTTGCGCCTTGAGGAACGCGCGCGAAAACTCGCGATCGATGCCCATCACCTCGCCGGTCGAGCGCATCTCCGGCCCGAGGAGCGTGTCGACGCCGGGGAACTTCGCGAATGGGAACACCGACTCCTTCACCGCCTCGTGCTTGGGCACGATCTCGCGCGCGACCCCGAGCTCGCTCAGCGTCTTGCCGGTCATCACCTTCG
>JAYRVK010001275.1:0-6467 GCA_041918555.1 Sandaracinaceae bacterium | reverse complement strand
CCGAGGGGGTCCCCACGCGGAGCGTGGGGAGCGAACGCGCGCAAGCGCGTTCGTACTGGGGTTGGGGGCCCCAGCGCGAGTCACTCGCGCTGGGGGAAGGGGGTGAAACCCCCTTCGAAGACTCAGTCGCCCATCGGCAGGCTCGCCATGAAGCCGCGCGGTGGGATCGAGTAGAGCCGCTCACCGCGCACATCCCAGCGATCGAGGAGGTGGTTGGCGGCGAGCATCCCCGAGGTCGCCGCCCGCTCCATCAGCGCGGTGGGGAACGGGAGCTTCACGTGGTCGCCCGCGAGCGCGACGCTCCCGTAGGGCGTGGCGACGCGCGGCCGGAGCGCGTGCGAGCGCGGGCCGAACGCCGGGCAGTCGCGCTCGAGCTGCCAGTGCTCGTGGATGGCGCGCGCGCCCGCGAGCTCCGGATAGAGGGCGTCGAGGCCGGCGCGGAGCTCGCGCCGGATCTCCTCGGGGTCCGAGGTGCGACAGGCGTATGCGTGGAGCTCCACCACCGAGCCGCCCGTGCGCAGCGACCAGCGGCGGCTCTCGCCCTCGAAGCGCTCGTAGAGCGAGATGTTGTCGAGCAGACTCACGCCGGCGGTCCCCGCGAACGGAGCGCGCGCCGGGTCGGCGGCGCGATCGAGGTAGAGCCGCCAGACCGCGAAGGGGAGCGTGACGTCGAGGCTCTCGACCGCGCCGGCGAGCTCGGCGTCGACGCGAAGATCGTCGGACGCCGCGAAGATCGCGCGGAGCGCCGGCACGGTGACCGCCAGGACGAGCGCGTCCGCGTCCGCGTGGCCGCGCGCGAAGCACGCGCGCCACGCGCGGCCCTTCTTCGCTCGCTCCACGCGCTCGACCGCGCAGCCGGTGCGGATCTCGACGCCGAGGCCCTCGAGGTAGCGCTCCATCGGCTTCCAGAGCGCATCGGAGAACGGCTCGTCGAGCACGTCGAACACGAGCCCCTCCGGGTTCCCGAGGAAGTAGAAGTGGAACATCATCAGCATCTCCGCCGCGCTCATCCCCTCTTCGGGGTTGAAGAACGAGTGGGCGAAGACATCGAAGAGCATCTGGCGGCCGCGCTCGGGGAAGCGCAGCGAGTCCAGGTACTCGGCGGCGGTCGTTCCGTCGTGCGCCGCGTACGTTCGCACGGGGTCGAATCGCAACATTCGTTGCGCGGCCGGGACGTCGATCCCGCGCAGATCCTTGAGCGTGACGAAGCGCGTACGGCGCAGGAGCGCCATCAGGTTCAGCGGCGGCGTGCGCGGCAGCCCGCGGAAGGACTCGACGAGGCCGTCGAGGCCGAGGATCGGGTAGTCCTCGAGCGGCCGCAGACGCTCGAGCCCTGGGTCCACGCGCCGGAGGAGGTTCCGCAGGTTGTAGTACTGCCGGAAGAACGCGTGGAACCCGCGCTCCATCTGGAACGGCGTCCCGTCCGGCAGCTTCTCCTCCCACGCACCGACTCGCCCGCCGAGGTAGCTCTCTCGCTCGAGCAGCGTGACCTCGACGCCGCGCTCCGCGAGGACGCAGGCGGCGGCGACGCCGGCGAGGCCCCCGCCGACGACGATCACGCGCGTGTGATCGTCGACGCGCTCGCGCGTCCCGCGGGTCACCCCCCGGAGCTCGCGCGCCCCGAACCCGAGCCCGTCGAGGAGGCTCACGGGGCCCTCCCCACGAACGAGTGCACGATCCCGCGCTGCCACCCGTCCATCGCGCCGGTCCACACGTCGACGAACCCCGCGCGCGTGAGCCGCGCCTCGAAGGCGCGCACCCCGTCGAACGCGTGCACGCTCGTCCGCAGGTAGCGGAAGAGCTCCGCCTCGCCCGCGGCCACGAGCCCTCCGGGGACGATCACGGTCCAGCACACCGCGTCCCAGAGGAGCCGCCGCGCGGCGCCCGCGTCGGCGACCGAGTACTCGTGGAACACCGCCGTCGCCCCCCGCCTCATGAGCCCGCGCACCGCGGCGAGCGCGCGATCCGGGTCGGCGAGGTTGCGGATCCCGTACGCCATCAGGACGCCGTCGAACGGCCCCTCGACGCTCGCGCCGGGGTCGTTCGCGTCGCCCTCGACGAGCTCGACGCCTTGGAGGGCGGCCTTGGTGCGCGCGACCGCGAGCATCTCGGGGGACGCGTCGAGGCCCACGATCGCGGCATCCGGGAACGCCGCACGCAGCGCCTCGGTGCTCGCGCCGGTCCCGCAGCACAGATCGAGCAGGCGCGGCCGCGGACCCGGGATCGACAGGCGCTCGGCGCTCGCGCGCAGATGCCGGTGGTAGCCGGGGTTCATCCCGGTGAGCCGGTCGTACGTCGCGGCGACGCGATCGAACGCGCGGGGCACCGCGCGCTTGTCTTCGTAGAGGGAGCTCACGCGGTCACGTCGCGGGTGAGGAACCGGACCTCCTCGAGCGCGGGCGCATGGTGCCAGGTCCCGGCGGACTCGGAAAGGCGCGAACGGACCGCGGCGCGCGCCAGGAGCCACGCCTTCTCGAGGCCGGTGGTCACCGCGCGCCGGCTCACGGAGTCGTAGCCGCGCGCGCGGATCACCCTCCCGATGTCGGCATAGATCGCGCTCGCGCCGAGGATCGCCGGACGGCAGTCCGCGGGGAGCGCGGGCACGCCGGCGGCGGCCCGTGCGTAGAGGTGCTCCGCGTGATCGAGGAGCCGGCACACCGCGACTCCGACCCCGGGCGTGAACCGCGGCCGCGCGACGAACGCGTCCGGATCGATCCCTTCCTCGCGGAGCCACGCGAGCGGGAGGTACAGGCGGCCAGCCGCCGCGTCCTCGCCCACGTCGCGGGCCACGTTGGTCAGCTGCATCGCGACGCCGAGGTCCGCTGCGCGATGCAACACGTCTTGCTCTCTGCAGCCCATCAGCAGCGTCATCACGACCCCGACGCTCCCCGCCACACGTGCCGCGTACGCGCGCAGCTCGGACAGGGTCTCGTAGCGGCGCCGCGCCACGTCCGACGCGTAGCCCTCGAGCAGCGCGTCGATCGGCGCGCGCGGGATCGCGTGCTCGGCGAGGACCCACGCGAGCCCTCGGTCCGCGGGGTGCGGCCCGGGCGCCCCGGCCACGATCGCGTCGAGGCGCGCGCGGAGCGCGACCAGCGACGCCTCGGGATCGCTGGACTCGTCGACGGCGTCGTCGCTGACCCGGCAGAACGCGTAGTACGCGGCGACCGGATCGCGCAGGCGGCGCGGCAGGAGCGCCGACGCGGCCGCGAAGCTCTTGCTCCCGCGCCCCAGGATCGCGCGGCACTCCGCCAGCACCTCCGGCGCGGGGGGGCGGCTCAACGGACCTCGGGGTCCGGCACCACCGTGTCGAGCACGCGGGCGCTCGAGAGCACGCCGGGGATGCCGGCCCCCGGGTGCGTCCCGGCGCCGACGAGGTAGAGCCCCGCCACGTCCTCGCTGCGGTTGTGCGGCCGGAACCACGCGCTCTGGTGCAGGACCGGCTCGAGCCCGAACCCGGCGCCCTTCGTCGCGAGGTACTCGTCGCGGAACGCGACGGGATGGAGGACGCGCGAGGCGACCACGTGCGCGTCGAGGCCCGGGAGGATCGTGTCGGCGAGGTAGCGCTCGATCTTCTTGCGGTAGCGCTCGGACTCGACGGACCAGTCCACCGCCGCGCCGAGGTGCGGGACCGGCGACAGCACGTAGAACGCGTCGCACCCGGCCGGCGCCATCGACGTGTCGGTCGCGGTCGGCCGGTGCAGGTACAAGCTGAAGTCCTCGGCGAGCACCTTGTTCGAGAAGATGTCCTCGAGCAGGCCCTCGTAGCGCGGACCGAGGAGGATCGTGTGGTGCGCGACGTCCGGGTAGACCCGGTCGGTCCCGAAGTACCAGACGAAGAGGCCCATCGAGTGGCGCGCGCGCTCGAGGCGCCGATCGCTCCAGCTCGGCCGCGCCGCCGCGGGGACGAGGTGCCGGTAGGTCCACGCGCTGTCGGCGTTCGAGACGACGACCTCGGCCTCGAGGCGCTCGCCGCCCGCGAGCTCCACGCCGCGGGCGCGTCCTCCCTCGACCACGATCTGCCGCACGTCCGCGCCCAGGCGCACCCGACCGCCGAGCCGCTCCTCGATCAGCCGGACCATGCCCTTCACGATCTCGCCGGTCCCGCCCATCGCGAACCACACGCGCAGGTCGCGCTCGAGGAACGCGATGAGCGCGTAGATCGAGCTCGTCGAGAACGGGTTCCCGCCCACGAGGAGCGTGTGGAACGAGAGCACCTGGCGCAACTTGTCGTGCTCGACGTACTTGCTGACGAGCTGCCACACGGTCCGCAGGCTCTCGAGCTCGAGCATCGCCGGGACGATCCGCGCCATGTCGAGCGGCGATTCGAACGGGACGTGGGCGAGCATCGAGAAGCCGACCTCGTAGATCCTCTCGGAGTGCGCGAGGAAGCGCTCGTAGCCCTCGACGTCGCCCGGGCTCAGCGCGCGGATCTTCGCGCGCATCGCGTCGGCGTCGCCCGTGTAGTCGAACACCGATCCGTCGTGGAACCGGATCCGATAGAAGGGCGTCACCTCGCGCAGCTCGACGTCGTCGGCGAGCCGCGCGCCGGCGAGCCGCCACAGCTCCTCGAGCAGGAACGGCGCGGTGATCACGGTCGGGCCCGCATCGAACACGAAGCCCTTCTCTCGGAAGACCCGCGCCCGACCCCCGGCCATCTCCAGCCGGTCGAGCACCGTGACGCGGTAGCCCCGCGCGCCGAGCCGGATCGCCGCGGCGAGCCCGCCGAGACCCGCGCCGATGACCACCGCGTGGGGTGAGCGGTCGCCGACCGGCACCGGCGGCCCATCGGTCCGCAGCCGGTCCTCGCGGCGGGCGAGCTCGCGCACCGCATCGGTCCACGACGGAAGCCTCGGCATGACGCGGGAGCCTGGTATGGTGGAGCGTCGTGAGCAAGCGGCGATCGAAGAGCGGCGACTCGAGCGACGAGGTCGCGCGCACGCTGCAAGCCGGCGACGGCGAGGGCCTGCGCCACCGCGCGCTCGCCGCGGCCGAGGAGCGCAAGCGGCGGCCGACGTTCGTCGTGATCCTCGGCGACGACGTAGGTGAGCGGCAGCGCATGACCGGCTCGAGCTTCGTGATCGGGCGCGGGACCCGCGCGGACCTCCAGCTCCGCGACCCGCGGATCTCGTCGCGCCATTGCCGGATCGAAGACCGCGGGGACGGCTTCGCGCTCATCGATCTCGGCTCGACCAACGGCACGAGCGTCAACGGCGCCGTCGTCGACGAGGAGCGCATCCTCGCGCCGAACGACCGCATCGAGCTCGGCGACACGGTCATCCGCTTCGAGCTCCAGGACGCCGTCGACGTCGCCTACGACGAGGCCCTCCAGCGGCTGATCCACGTCGACGAGCTCACCGGCCTCTACCAGCGCCGGCGCTTCGACCGCGAGCTCGACGAGCTGCTCGCGCGCGCGCGGAACACCAACGCCCCTCTCGGGATGCTCGTCCTCGACCTCGACGGGCTCAAGGCGATCAACGACACGCACGGCCACCTCTTCGGCGCGTTCGTGATCGCCGAGACCGGCAAGCTGATCGGCAGGGTCCTACCCGAGGGCGCGATCGCCGCGCGCTTCGGGGGAGACGAGTACGTGGTCGCCTGTCCCGGGCACGACCTGCCGGGGACCCAGGCGATCGCGGCGAAGATCCACGCGGCCGTCGCCGCGCACGCGTACGTGCGCGAGGGGGTGACGCTGCGGCCTGGGGTCTCGATCGGCGTCGCGTGCTTCCCCGAGCACGCCCGCGAGCGCGTCGCGCTGTTCTCGTGCGCCGACCGCGCCCTCTACGCGGCCAAGCGCGCGGGGCGCGACCGAGTCTGCGTCTACGAGCTCTGAGGCTCGACGCGCCCCGCCTCGACCCGGTAGTCGACCCGGTGGTGCGCCACGCGGATGAGCTCGGGCTGCGTGGTCGTCACGAAGACCTGCGCGCCGACCTCGTCGAGGAGCCGCATCAGCCGCGCGTTGCGCGTCGCGTCGAGCTCGCTCGACACGTCGTCGAGCAGCAGGATGGGCACCCGACCGGTCCGCCGATCGAGCACGCCGAGCTCGGCGATCTTGAGCGCGAGCACGATCATGCGGTGCTGCCCCTGCGAGGCGTGGTGCCGCGCGCGGCGATCGCGCACGGTGAGCGCGAGGTCGTCGGCGTGCGGGCCCTCCGCGGTGAACCCGCGCGCGAGATCCTTCTCGAGGGAGCGCGCGAGCGCGGCCTTGATCGCGTCGGCGCGCGGCTCAACCCGCGGCCGGTAGCGCACCTCGAGCGGGAGCTCCGTGCCCGCCACGCGCACGAACGCGTCGAGCGTCGCCGGCTCGAGCTCCTCGACGAGCGCCGCTCGCGCCGCGCCGCACACCGCGCCCGCGGTCGCGAGCAGCACGTCGTAGCACGTGATCGATCGCCGGTCCGGACGCACGCGCTTGAGCAAACGGTTGCGGCAGCGGAGCGCCTTGTCGTATTCGGCCAGCGTCTTGGCGT
>JAYRVK010001274.1:0-6231 GCA_041918555.1 Sandaracinaceae bacterium | reverse complement strand
TCATCACGGTGCCGATCGGCACCTCGAGGGTCTCCGCGATCTCCTCGTAGGTCGAGCCGTGCGAATGATAGAGCACGACGGCCAGGCGCATCTTGTCCGGCAGCGTCGCGAGGGCCGCCTCGAGCTTCTCGGTCTCCAGGCGCGCGAGGGCGACGCGCTCGGGGCTCGGAGCGTCGCTCGACACCCACTCCTGCGCGCTCTCGCCGTCGGCGATGAAGGTCCGGCGCTCGAGACCGCGACGGCGGAGGCGATCGCGGCAGACGTTGCGCGCGACGGTGAGCGCCCACGTGCGGAACGTGCCGCGCTCGGGGTCGAACTTGTCGATCGCGGTGACGATGCGCTCGAGCGCCTCCTGGGTCGCGTCGTGCGCGTCCTGCTGCCCGGCCACGAACCGGCAGACGTCGTGGATCGCGCGGGCGTGCTCGCGCAGGAGCGCCTCGAGGGCCTTGCGATCCCCCGACGACGCGCGCTCCTCCAGCGACTGGTCGATGCCCTGCCTCCGCCCGGCCGAGTATGCCGGGCTGGCCGTCGGGTTCATCCACCAAGAGAGAGAAAGCGCGGCGCTCACGCCGGCCCTACGGGTCCGCCGCGGGGCGTATTTCAGAGAAACTTCCGGCGACCCGCGCGGTCAGGGGCTCTGATACCCTCCGGGCGGGGCGCCAAAGCTCCGGGGCAGGGCCCGGGTCGGAGCCCGCGGCCGGGATGCCGGGGGATTCAATTGACCATCTCGAAGGAGAAGGCATGAGAACAGGCACGTGGGCCGCGGCGATCGCCGCCGTCGTCGCCATCGGCTGCGGGGGGATCGCCGAGGAGGTCGACTCGACCCTGGCGACCGTCACGCCGGTGCGCGGCCAGGCCACCCTCGGCGACACCGCGAGCGCGGTCAGCTCCCGCGCCGTCGAGGGAGACACCGTCCGCACCGAGGCGCGCGGGCTCGCCCGCGTCTCGCTCGACCAAGGGCCGCAGCTCCTGCTCGACCGTGGCTCGGAGCTGCGGATCGACGACGCGAGCACGGTGACGCTCACGGCGGGCCGCGCGTTCGCCGAGGCCCAGCCGGGCGAACAGCTCGCGCTGAGCACCGAGCACGGCGCGCTGCGCGCGTCGGACGCCTCGTTCTCCGTGCGCATCGGCGACGGCCGCACGGAGGTCTACGTCGTGCGCGGCGAGGTGAGCTGGACCCACGGCGAGGAGCGCGGGATCGCGGGGAGCGGCGAGGAGCTCGCGCTCGCGGACACCGTCGAGCGCACCGCGGCGGTGTTGTGGCAGGACTGGACGGGCGGCTTGGCCCGGCCCGGCCCCGCGACCGCGGAGGGCCCGGCGGGCGTGGGCCAGCTCGAGGCGCGCGTGCCCGACGAGGTCGGCCGCGCGCGCTGGCCTCTCGTGGTCCGGCGCCTCGACGTGCGCGTGCGCGTCGATCGCGATCTCGCGATCACCGAGGTCGACCAGCTCTTCTTCAACCCGGCCTCGGAGACCGTCGAGGGCCTCTACCGCATCCGCGTCCCCGAGGGCGCGGTGCTCCAGCGCTTCGCGGTCGATCGCGACGAGCGGCTCGTCGACGGCTACGTGCGCGAGAAGGCGCAGGCGCGCGCCGCGTACGAGGCGCAGGTCTACCGCGGCTCGACCGAGGATCCCGCGCTCCTCGAGTGGGACGCGCCGGGCCACTACCGCGCGCGGATCTACCCGATCGCGCCGGGCGCCACGCGGCGCATCGTGATCCGCTACGCGGAGTGGCTGCGCCCGCCCGCGGGCGGGATCGATCGCGTGTACCGCTACCCCATGGGCGGCGGCGCGCGCGCCCCGCACATCCAGGAATTCGCCTTGTCGGTCGACGTGGCGGAGGCCGGCGCCGACCGCGTGCGCGCGGGGATGGGCGCGATCGTCGAGCAGGGCGCGGTGCGGATCCGCCGCTCGGACTTCCGCCCCCGCTCGGACTTCTGGCTCGAGCTGGTCGGCGGCGCGGCCACGACCCAGCGCGCGTGGCGCGCGCCGCACGAGCCGCCGCCGCGCGCCCCCGACGCGCCGGCGATGCCGAACGAGGCCGACGAGCGCGACTACTTCTACCTGCCGCTGGTGCTGCCCTCGTCGCTCGCGCCCGACGCGATCGACGCGGTGGACCTGGTGATCCTCGCGGACGTGTCGGCGGCGACCGATCGCTCGCACCTCGAGCTCGGGCGAAGCGTGGTCGAGTCGCTCACCGCGCACCTCGACGCCGAAGATCGCGTCGCCGTCGTCAGCGCGGACCTCACGATCCGTTCGGTGGTCGAGGGCGAGCCCCCCGCGCTCGGCGAGGTCACGCCCGAGCGCGTCGAGCGCCTGCTCGACGGCCTGGCGCGTCTGCCCGCCGCGGGCGCGACGGATCTGGGCGAGGCCATCGCCGCCGCCGCGGCCCTCCTCGATCCCGAGCGGCACGGCGCGGTCGTGTACGTCGGCGACGGCGCGCCGACCGTCGGCGAGCTCGCGGCCGAAGGCCTCCTCGAGCGCTTCGGCCGGCTCCCCCAGCCGGTCCGGCTCTACGCGGTGTCGGTGGGGAGCGACTCGAACCTCGAGCTGCTCGAGACGCTGACCCGCGGCGGCGGCCTCGCGCTGCGCGTCGAGGAGCGCGCCGAGGCCGCGGACGCGGCGATGCGGGTCCTGGCCCACGCGTCGCGCCCGATCGCGCACGGGGTCGAGGTCCACCTCGGGGCCGGGATCGAGAACAGCTTCCCGCGCCGGCCGATGGACGCGGTGGTCGGTGAGGTCTTCGCCGTCGTCGGTCGCGTGCGCGACGAGGTGCCGACCTCGGTCCGGGTCACCGGCACCGTGGACGGGCAGCCCTTCGACCAGACGATCCCCGTCGAGCTCCAGTCGACCGCCGAGTCGACCGACCTGCGGCTGCGCTGGGCGAGCGAGCGGCTGCGTCAACTTCTCTTGTCTGGTGCAGGCCGCGAGGACGTAGCCGAGCTCGGCACGCGCTACGGCCTCATCACGCCGTTCACGAGCTACTACGTGCCGAGCCGGCGCGAGCTCGCGCAGATGGGCCCGCAGGCGCTGCACCTGCTCGACCAGCCGCTGCTCCCCGTGGGGCGGCGGCGCAGCGACGGCGACGACGTGGCCGCGGCGATCTTCACGTTGGCCCTCGGGCCGCTCGCGCTCGCGGGGTGCCGCGAGGCGGACCCGAGCAGCGCGGCGACCCCCGTCGAGGAGGCCCCGGAGTGGCTCCAAGAGCAGACCGTCGAGGAGGAGAGCGCCGAGTCGGACGACGAGGAAGGCGGGATGGGCCAGCGCAACGACGAGGCGTCGGCCAACCGCTATGGGATCCAAGGCCCCGAGGACCACGCAGATCCTCAGCTGGCGCGCGAGCAGGCGCGCGAGAACGCCGCGAACGCGGGCGCCATCGGCGTGCTGCGCAGCACCACGGGGGCTTGGAACTCGCCGACCTCGCCGATGGGCTCGACACCGGCCGCGCAGGCCGAGCCGATGGCCGCGCCCTCGCCGAGCATGGATCGCGCGGGCGCGCTCGATGGCTTGCTCGGCGACGCGCCGCCGGACCAGGCCATCGGCGACAACTTCGGCTTCGGCGGGCTCGGGCTGCGCGGCACCGGCCGGGGCGGCGGCGGCGGCGGCGAGGGCACGATCGGGCTCGGGACCCTCGGCAACATCGGGCACGGGGGAGGCGGAGGCGACGGCTCCGGCTACGGACGCGGCGGCGGCTTCGCCGGGCGCGACGCTCGCGTCGCGCAGATCCGCACCGGCACCGCCGAGGTGCGAGGGAGCCTGTCCGGCGAGGTGATCCGCCGCGTGATCCGCCGGCACCTCAACGAGGTCCGCTTCTGCTACGAGCAGCAGCTGACCCAGCAGCCCGACCTCCAGGGCCGCGTCCTCGTGAGCTTCGTGATCGGGGGCGAAGGCACGGTGCTGAGCGCCGCGGTGGCGAGCAGCACGCTGAACCACGCAGAGGTCGAGGACTGCATCGCGACCGCGGTGCGCCGCTGGACCTTCCCGATGCCCGAGGGCGGCGGGACCGTCGGCGTCAACTATCCTTTCGTTCTTGAGTACGAAGGTGGCGGCGACCTCGCGGGCGCCGCCGAAGATGCGCCCACGACGATCCTGACCACGATCGTGCACACCACGGATCCGCAGGCGCACCAGCACCGGCGCTGCTCCGACGCGGCGGACCTCCCGCTCGCGGACCGCGAGGCCCTCTGGAGCGAGCGCCTCGCCGCCGAGCCGAGCGCGAGCGGCTGGATCCGGCTCTACCGCGAGGCGATCCACGACTGCGAGGCGGAGAGCTGGCGTGATCGGCGCGCGTTCCTGAACCTCGTCCTCGGGCGGGCCGGGACCATCGAGAGCATGACCTCGGTGTACTCGTCCCTGAGCGAGGCCGCGGCGCGCGCGTTCGTGCGCGCCCGGATCCTCACGCGCGTGCGCACGCCCGAGGACCTGCGCGTCGTGCGCGGGGCGTTCGGGCTCGGCGCGGAGGTCGACTGGGAGCTCGTCGAGCAGATCCTCGAGCGCGCGCCGAACGACGCGGCGAAGGTCCGCGCGCTGCGGCGCCTGGGCATGCAGTACCCCTACAGCTGGGAGCTCAAGCTGCGCCTCTTGCGCCTGCTCGAGCGGACCGAGCACACCGCGGAGGCCAAGCGCCTCGCGCACACGATGCGGGCGGATCCGCTCGCGGACCCGGGCGTGCGCACCGCGATCGGCGAGATGTACCTGCGCTTGGGCGAGGAAGAGGAAGCGCGGCGCGTGTTCAGCGAGATCGTGGAGTTCGCGCCGCTCGACGAGCTCGCGCGGAGGCGGCTCGGCGACCTCTATCGCGCGCACGGCTGGTACGAGGACGCGTACCGCCAGTACCAGACGCTGCGCGAGATCCGCCCCGACGACACGAGCGTGCTGCTCCTGCTCGCGCAGGCGGCGGCGGGCGCGCGCCGCGTCGACGAGGCGCTGCGGCTCGAGCGCACGCTGATGCAGACCTCCGAGCCGGGGGCGTCGCAGGGCGTCGCGCGCACCGCGCTGCTCTGGTCCTCGGTGCGCTACGCGCGCCTGCGGCAGAGCGCGGGGGGCGACGCGGAGCGCCTCCGCGATCTCGATCGGCGCCGCCGCGGCAGCGGCGTCCTGCGCGAGGCCGGCGCGCTGCGCGTCACCCTCGTGTGGTCGCACCCCGACGCGCAGCTCGGCCTGTGGGTCGGGCTCCCGGGGCTGAGCCCCACGCGCCCCTACGATCTCTCGCCGGAGTACGGCCTCGAGGCGTTCCACCTCGAGGAGCAGGAGGCCGCGCCCTATCGCTTCGAGGTGCGGCGGCAGACCACCGAGGACGACCTGACCGCGGTCACCGCGCAGCTCGTCGTCGTGTGGAACGAAGGCGAAGACGACGAGCAGATCGAGCTCGTGGACCTGACGTTCGACCGCGGACGCGACCACTACGCCTGGACCCTCACGGGGCGGACGCTCTCTTCGGTGGAGGAATGATCTCGTGACGACCATCGTGCATCGCCGGGCGCTCCCGGCCCTCGTCCTCGCCTGCGCAAGCCTCGTTGCATGCGAGGAGGACGTCGATCCCGCGCCGACCGTGGCGAGCGCCAGCGTGATCCGCGGCGGCTTCACGCTGAGCCGCGACGATCACACCGAGCGCGTCGTCGCCGACGCGCGCGTCGAGCGCGGGGCCGAGGCGGCCACCGCGGCCGACGGCCGCGGCGTGGTGCGCCTCGACTCGGGCGCGTGGATCCTCTTCGACCGCGACACCCGCGCGACCTTCGGCGCGGCCGGCGAGGCCGAGGCCAACGCGGCCGTCGCGCTCGCGCGCGTGACGCTGACGCAGGGCCGCGTGTGGGTCGACGCGTCGAGCGCCGAGGAGACCACCATCGAGGTCCCGAACCGCGGCTCGGTGCGCGCGTCGAACGCGACGTTCGCGGTCGAGGTCGGCGAGAACGGCGCGGAGATCTACTGCGGCTCGGGCGAGATCACCTACGTCTCCGAGGGCGGGAGCGATCGGCTCGCGCAGGGCGAGCGCGTGGTGCTCGCGGGCGCGACGGAGCCCGAGGTGGAGCCCGCCGATCTGTGGGACGACTGGACGGGCGGCCTCGCGGATCCGGGGCGCAGCCGCTTCCAGGAGGCGACGTACCTCGGCGTCCTCGCCGGCCGCCGGCTCGACGAGCAGGGCCGCGCGCGCACCGCGCTCCCGATCCGCGCGCACGAGGTGAACGTGCGCGTGCGCGGCGACCTCGCGCGCACCGAGGTCGTGCAGACGTTCTT
>JAYRVK010001273.1:0-2077 GCA_041918555.1 Sandaracinaceae bacterium | reverse complement strand
TGCGAGAGGTCGTCGGGCCCGCCGACGGCGTTGCCGGGGACCCCCGGATCTCGGGTAGAATGGCGGCGTGTCCGGGGAGAACGGCAGGGTGGGGGACACGCATCCGTCGTCGTCGCACGACGCGAAGGCGCTGCTCGGCCGCGTGGTCGGGGGGAAGTACCGCGTCGAGCGCATCCTCGGCCAGGGCGGGATGGGCACGATCTACGTGGCCGAGCAGCAGCCGCTCGGCCGCAAGGTCGCGCTGAAGATCCTCCACCCCTCGCTCGCCGGCGGCGGCGAGAGCGATCCCGAGTTCGCCAAGCGGTTCCTGCTCGAGGCGGCGACGCTCTCGCAGCTCGCGCACCCGAACATCGTCGTCGTCCACGACTACGGCAGCCTCGGGGACGCCGAGGCGGTGTGCTTCATGGTCATGGAGCTCATCGAGGGCCGGACCATCAACGAGGTGCTGCGCGAGGAGCGCGCGCTCGCGCCGGCCCGCGCGCTGCGCGTCGCCCGAGACATCGCGCGCGCGCTCCGCGCCGCGCACCACCTCGGCGTCGTCCACCGCGACCTCAAGCCGTCCAACGTCATGCTGCGCCCGGGCCCCGAGGGCGAGGTCGTCAAGGTCCTCGACTTCGGCCTCGTGAAGGTGATGCGAGACGACATCGAGGAGCTCACCGCGGAGGGCCGATTCCTCGGCTCGCCCCGCTACATGTCGCCCGAGCAGATCCAGCGGCTCCCGATGGACGGACGCAGCGACCTCTACTCGCTCGGGGTGATCCTCTACCGGATGCTCTGCGGCGAGGTGCCGTTCGCGGGCGACCAGGCGCTCCAGACGCTCATGTCGCACCTCACCAAGCCCGTGCCGCCGATGTCGGAGGTGAGCGACGTCCCGGTGCCGCCCGCGGTCGAGCAGATCGTCCGCAAGCTCCTCGAGAAGGACCCGAACCACCGCTACGCGGACGCGAGCGAGCTCATCCGCGCGATCGACGCGGTGTGGACCCAGCTCGGGGAAGAGCCGCTCTTCGTCAGCGGCGAGCACGCGCGCCCGCGCGACGTCCGAGGCTCCGGCGAGTTCACGCCGACCAGCGGCTCGCTGCCCTCGATCTCGTTCACCTCGGCCCCGGCGGTGATCGGAGCGATGCCCGCCGCGACGCCCGCCGCGACGCCCGCCGCCACGCCCGTGCAGGCGACGCCGCTCCCCTCGCCAGCCGAAGAGAGGCCCAAGGGCTCGCGACGCTGGCTCTTCCCGGTGGTCGTGATCCTCGGCGTCGCGGTCGGGGTCGGCCTGGCGTCCGCGCTCGGCGGGCTGCTCGACGACGACGGCGAGGCCGCGGCGGTCGCCGATCCCCCGCGCGAGGTGCGGCCCCCCGAGCCCGATCCGGAGCTCGCCGCCACGCCTTCGCCGCCGCCGGATCGGCCGATCGAGGAGCCGGAGCCCCCCGCTCCGCGGCGCTTCACGCTCACCGTGCGGAGCCTCCCCCCCGGCGCGACGCTCGTCCGCGACGGCGTCGAGGTGGGCACGACCCCCGCGTCGGTGGAGCTCGATCCCGACACGCTCACCGCGCAGCCCGCGCGCTTCGAGCTGCGCATGCGCGGCCGCGAGACCATCGCGTTCGAACAGGGCCCGTCGGCGTCGAACGTGGACGTCGAGCGGGTCCTCCCGATCCTCACCCGCCGGCCGCCGCGCCCGCCGCGGCCCCCGACCGAGACCGATCCGACCCCGCCGCCGCGCGGCGGCGACCACAGCATCAAGACCCGCCGATGAACCGACGCTCACGCGCCGCCCCGATGGTCTTCGCCCTGGCGATCCTCGCGCTCGCCCCCGCCGGCGCGCGCGCGCAGCAGTCGCGCGACTCGCGCCTCGATCTCGCGGCCGAGGCGGACATCCTCTTCGAGCTCGGCGTCGAGCTCCAGCAGCGCGGTGACTACCGCGGCGCGCTCGAGCGCTACCTCCACTCGAACCGCCTCGCCTACAACCAGAACGTCGTCTTCAACATCGCGCGCTGCTACGAGCTCCTCGACCGGCACGCCGAGGCCTACCGCTACTACTCGGACTACCTGTCGGAGGAGATCGCGGACGAGGATCGCCGCCTCG
>JAYRVK010001272.1:0-4887 GCA_041918555.1 Sandaracinaceae bacterium | reverse complement strand
GCTCGACGCGCTCCGAGCGCCTGCAGCGCGCGGCGCTGCGCGCCGTGATGAGCGCGACGCTCCGCGGGGCCTATCGCCTCCGCGTCGAGGGCATGCACCACGTGCCGGCGCGCGGGCCGGCGCTCGTGGTCTGCAACCACGTGAGCTTCATCGACTGGCTCTTCGTCGCGGCCGCGCTGCCGCGCCTGCCGCACTTCGTGATGCACCAGGAGCACTATCGCGCGCGGGCGTTCCCCTGGTTCTTCGCGCTCCACCGCGTGATCCCGATCGCGCCCGGCAAGCAGGACCCGCGCCTGCGCGACGCGGCGCTCGACGCGATCGACCGCGCGCTCGACGCGGGCGAGCTCGTGATGATCTTCCCGGAAGGCACGATGACCCCGGACGGCGAGCTCTCGCCGATCCGCCCGGGGATCGAGCGGATCGTCCGGCGCCGCCCCGTGCCCGTCGTGCCGCTCGCGCTGCGCGGGCTCTGGGGGAGCTTCTTCTCGCGCGATCGAGGCGCGCCCATGAAGAAGCTCCCGCGGCGCGTGCGCGCGCGCGTCGAGGTGGTGGCCGGAGCGCCGATCGCGCCCGAGGCGGTGAGCGCGGCGACGATCGCGCGCAGCCTCGCGACGCTGCGCGGGCCCGAGCGCGCGGCTCAGGCGAGGCCCGGCGTGATCACCGCGCGCACGTAGGTGCGGCCGCCGGGCTTCGTGTCGACGTGCAGCTCCTGGGTGAGCCGGCGCACGTTCGGGAGCCCGGTGACCTCGGGCCGCTGGAGCACGCGGGCGAGATCCTGGATGCCCGGGCCGGCGTCGATCGCCGCGAGCTCCACCGCCTTGCCGTCGAGCGTGCGGAGCCAGAGCTCGCCGCGCTTGCCGTGCTTGAGGAGGTTGGTCGCCAGCTCGTGGATCACCACGTCGAGCGCCGCGGCGCGCTCGGGATCGAGGTGGGCGTGGCGGGCGAGCTCGCGCCCGAGCCGCTTCGCCTCCGTGCGGTCCGACTCCCGTCGGACCGAGACCACTCGGGTCGCCCACTGGGAATCGACGCGCGGCTCGGTGATCAAGGGCACCCTCCTCGTTGCATCGATGAAAGCGGGCCGTTGCGGATGCGCAACGGCAGGGCCCCGATCGCCCACTTTCCTCGATCCGCATCGGCGGGTCCGCAACGGACGTGCCCGGCGTCCGTCTCCCGCGTGCGTTCGCTCATCGTGCAGCGATGTTCCGGACCCGGGCCGCCGCGGGCTACCCTCAGCCCCGGTTGACGGACGTCTCCAAGTTCCTGCTGCTGGACCGCCTCGCCGTGGGCGGGATGGCCGAGGTGTACCGCGCGAAGTCGCTCGGCGTGCACGGCTTCGAGAAGATCATCGCGATCAAGCGGATCCTGCCGACCCTCGCGGAGGACGAGGAGTTCGTCCAGATGTTCGTCGAGGAGGCGAAGATCGCGGGCCGCCTCCGCCACGCGAACATTACGCGCATCTTCGAGCTCGGGAAGGTCGAGGGCACGCACTTCATCGCGATGGAGTACGTGTTCGGGAAAGACCTCTTGCAGGTGCGCAAGCGGCTGGAGCAGGCGGGCCGGCGGATGTCGCCGCCGATGGCGAGCTGGATCGTCGCCTCGGTGCTCGCGGGGCTCGACTACGCGCACCGCCAGCGCGGCGCCGACGGGCGGCCGCTCGGGATCATCCACCGCGACGTCTCCCCGCAAAACGTCTTGATCTCGTACGACGGCCTCGTGAAGATCTGCGACTTCGGCATCGCCAAGGCCGCGAGCCGCGCGACGCAGACCGTGGCCGGCGTGGTGAAGGGCAAGCTGGGCTACATGAGCCCGGAGCAGATCACCGGGCGCGAGATCGATCACCGCTCGGACGTCTTCGCGGCGAGCACCGTGCTCTGGGAGCTCCTCACGGGCCAGCGCCTCTTCGGCAAGGGCTCGGACTTCGAGATCCTCGAGCGGGTCCGCAACGCCACCGCCGAGCCGCCCTCGACGCACACGCCCGAGGTCACCCCCGCGCTCGACGCGATCGTGATGAGGGGCCTCGCCCGCGACCCCTACGAGCGGTGGGAGACGGCCGGCGACATGCACGAGGCGCTGATGGGCGCGCTGATGGCCTACCCGCCTCCCTTCTCGACCGCGCGGATCGCCGAGTGGATGAAGGAAGAGTATTTGTCACTCATCGAGGCGGAGCGCGCGCACCTCGAGAAGCTCGGCGGGGTCGAGGAGGCCGGCGTCGACGTGAGCTCCGGCGTGCGCGATCTGCCCCAGGACGAGTGGGGCGACGAGACCGTGCTCTCCGACCCGCCCGAGCGGGGCGAGGGCGACGACGAGGACGAGGTGTCGGTCGTCGTGCAGATCGAAGACGTCGTCGGCCTCACCAAGCCCGACGAGCCCGACGACGCCGAGCCGCCCCCCCCCTTGCCGCGCCCGGGCCGCACCTCCGGCGAGCACAGCGAGCTGATCGCGCTCCACAGCGCGGTGGCCGCGGCGCGCGGGCGCTCCTCGCCCGCGCCGCGCGACGGCGCCCCTCGCCCCGCGGGCCTGACGTCCTCGCCCGGCCTGACGTCCTCGCCCGGCCTGACCTCCTCGCCCGGCCTGACGTCCTCGCCCGGCCTGACGTCCTCACCCGGCACGACCTCCTCGCCCGGCACGGCCTCGTCGCCGGATCTCGGTCCCTCGCCGAGCGCGGCGTCCTCGCCCGGCGTCGCCGCACCCGAGGCCCCCGAGGGCGGGATCCGCTGGGGTCTCCTCGTGCTCGTCGCGATCGTCGCGGCGGCGATCGGGATGGGCGGCGTGGCGCTCTGGCTCTACCTCAATGGCCACCCGCTGCCCTTCGCCTCCTGATACGCTCTGGCGACGATGCGCTGGATCCCTCTCGTCCTCGGCGCGTGGCTCGCCCTCGGTGGACACGCGGGCGCACAGGACGGGGGCCTCGCGATCGACCTCTACGGCGCCGCCGAGACGAGCGAGGATGGCTTCGCGATCTCGCGCCCGACCGACCTCGGCCACCTGCGCCTCGGCGCGCAGCTCGCGGGAGACTACGCGCTCGCGCCGCTGGTCCTCGCCGACACCGGCGCGACGGATCCTCCGCAGCTCGTCTCGCACCTCGTCGGCCTGCGCGCGGGCCTCGCGCTCGGGCTGATCGATCGCGTCGTCGTCTTCGCGTCGCTCCCCGTCGTGGCGCTCATGGATGGCGAGCGGGCCTCGGGCGGCGTCCCCCTCGCGCGCGGCGCCGGCCTCGGCGATCCGACGATCGGCGCCCGCGTTCGCCTCGCCGGCGAGCCCGACGAGGTCGGCGCGGTCGCGCTCCAGCTCACGGGCTCGGTCCCCCTCGCCGAGGCGATCGACGCCTCGCAGGATCTGATCGGCGAGGGCGGGGTCACCTTCGCGCCCGAGATCCTCGGCGAGGTGCGGATCGACTTCGTCCGCATCACCGCGAACCTCGGGTTCCTGTTCCGCACCGCGCCGACCTTCACGAACCTCGCCGTCGAGCACGAGCTCACCTGGGGCCTCGGCGTCGGCGCGACGTTCCTCGACGAGCTCCTCGAGGCGCGCCTCGAGGCCTACGGTCGCGTCGGCCTCGCGGATCCCGGCGCGGCGCAGGGCGCCCCCGCGGAGGCGATCCTCGGCCTGCGCGTGCGCCCGATCGAAGGGCTCGTGATCGGCCTCGCGGGCGGGCCCGGCCTCGGCACCGGCTACGGCACGCCGGCGTTCCGCGGCGTCTTGAGCGTCGGCTGGTCCGGCGAGGTCGACGGCTCCGCGCGGCGCTTCGAAGACGCGCGCGCGGAGGAGGCCGCCGCGGACGCCGCGCGCCGTGCGCGCGAGGCGGCCGACGCCGCGGACGCTGCGCGCGGAGGAGGCCGCGGCGCCGGCGACGCGACGGACGCGAGCGGCGCGGGGGGGGGCGCGGGCGGAGGCGCAGGCGGAGGTCCGGGCGCGGCGGCGGGGAGCGCGGGGACGGCCGTCGCGCGGCCGGCCTACGAGCAGCTCGACCGCGACGGCGACCGCGTCGTCGACGCCGCCGACCACTGCCCCATCGATCGCGAGGACTTCGACGAGATCCAGGACGAGGACGGCTGCCCCGAGGACGACGCGGACACCGACCAGATCGCGGACCTCGACGACCAGTGCCCGCTCACGCCGGGGCGCGTCGCGCGCGGCGAGTGCAACGGCTGCCCCGAGCTCGCGTGCGTGGTGCACAGCACCGGCGCGATCGAGATCACGCAGCGCGTGGAGTTCGACTCCGGCGAGGCGACGATCCTCGCGTCGAGCGAGGCCGTCCTCCGCGACGTGCTGTCGATCGTGAGCACGAACGATCAGATCGTGCGGCTGCGGATCGAGGGCCACACCGACGACCGCGGCAACGACGAGGCGAACCTCGACCTCTCGGTGCGCCGCGCCGCCGCCGTCGTCGCGTGGCTCGTGGAGCGCGGGATCGCGCGCGAGCGCTTGTCCGGCTTCGGCTGCGGCGAGATCGCGCCGCTCGCCCCCGGCACGAGCGCGCCCGCCCGGGCGCGCAACCGGCGCGTGGAGTTCCTGATCGTCGAGCCGCCGAGCGCGCGCCCGATCCGCGAGGGCTGCCGCCCCGCGCCCTGACACGCGCGAGGCGCTACGCGCAGACGCCGCGGTCCCAGCGCAGGTAGCGGGCGTTGACGACGCGGAACGAGATCGTCCCCGCGATCGCGCCCGAGAAGCTCGCGAGCGCGGGGATCTGGCCCTCGCCGAGCTGGGCGAAGATCACCCCGGGGCACGCGCCGGTCAGGGCCCAGCCGACGCCGAAGAGCACGCCGCCGACGACGGTGCCGCGGTGGATCGGCCGCGCGCCGAGCCAGCGCTGCCCGGAGACCGCGCGGATCCCGAGGGCGGTGAGCGCGAGCGCGCCGGCGAAGACGAGGATGAGGCGGAGGTCCG
>JAYRVK010001271.1:0-1644 GCA_041918555.1 Sandaracinaceae bacterium | reverse complement strand
GGATCGACGACATGCTCTTCGCGGCGCCGCCCGAGCGCGTTCGACTCGCCCTCGCGTACCTCGACGGCGAGCCCGTCGGCTTCGCGCAGACGTTCTGGCACGGCCGCGTCGCGATCCTCGCGGGGGCCGGGGTCCTCTCGGCGCAGAGGGGGCGCGGCGTGTTCCGCGCGCTCCTCGCGCAGCGCTTCGACGACGCGCGCGCGCACGGCCTCGCGGCCGCGACGATCCAGGCCTACGAGGACACGAGCTCGCCGGTCCTCGCGAGGCTCGGCTTCCGCTCGCACGGGCGCCTCGCGATGTTCACCGCGGGCTGACGGCGGCGCTCAGCGGCGGCGCAGTACGAAGAGCTCCGCGGGGGGCGCCGGATCGAGCGTGCCGTCGAAGGTGCCGGGCTCCTCGTGGACGAGCGCGAACGCGGGGCCGAGCAGCGCGAGGAGCTCGTCGCGCGACACGGGGTGCGACGCGGCGCGCGGCGCGCCGGGCGGCGCGTGCACCTTCACGATCGCGGTCGAGCCCGGCCGCGTGCGATCGAGGAGCGCGCGCGCCCAGGCCGCCCGTCGCTCGACGGGGAGCGAGTGGAGCGTCCCGCGATCGACGACCACGTCGGCCTCGACGCGGAGCGCGCTCCGCGTGACGTCGTCCACGACGAAGGCGATCCGCGCCGTGCCCGCGCGCGCTCGCGCCCGCTCGATCGCGGTCGCGGAGGCGTCGCTCGCGACCACGAAGAAGCCGCGCTCCGCGGCCCAGCGCGCGGTCGCGCCGTGGCCGCTACCGAGGTCCCACAGCAGGCCGGGCGGCGCCGCGTGCGCCTCGATCGCGCGCGCGATCTGCGGATCGACCGCGTCGGTGAACCACGCCTGGCGCTGCTCCGGCACGCTGCGATGGAGCGCCTCCCAGCCCGCCGGATCCCGGGGGAGCGCGGTGGTGCGCGCGCTGTGCAAGCGCAAGTTAGCTTGCACGAGGGCAGCGAGCTCGGCGGGCCCCGGCGCGCCGCCGAGCGTCGGCGCGCGATCGGCCGGGGCGTCCGCCACCTCCACCGCGAGCGCGGGGGGCACGAGCGCGAAGCCGTCGCGGCGCAGCGCCTCGAGGTTCCGCTGCACCGACGGCGCCTCGAGCATGGCGGTGTTCATCGAGGGCGCGACGAGGACGGGCGCGCGCGTGGTGATCGCGATCGCGCTCGCGAGCTCCGAGCAGTCGCCCGTCGCGACGCGGTGCACGAGCGCGGCGGTCGCCGGCCACGCGAGGACGAGGTCGGGCCACGCCGCGAGCTCGATGTGCGGCACGCGCACGCCCTCGTCGCGCTGGCGCATCGAGGAGAAGACGGCGCGGTGGGTGAGCGCCTCGAGGGCCTCCTTCGCCACGAATTGCAGCGCGTTCTCGGTGGCGACCACGCGCACGTCGTGACCGAGCGCCTGCAAGCGCAGGATCAGCGCCGGCGCGTGCGCCGCCGCGACGGCGCCGCCCAGGCACACGAGGACGCGCGCGTCGGCGGTCGGGCCTCGTGGCGCCGTCGGTCGCGCCGCCGCGAGCGCGCCCGCCTGGCCGAGCAGCGCGAGGAGCGCGTCGATCACGCTCTGGTCGGCGAGCGGTGTGCCCGCGCGTTCCTCGACGTGCGCGACGATCTCGGCGCGCGTGCGCGCGGCG
>JAYRVK010001270.1:0-6713 GCA_041918555.1 Sandaracinaceae bacterium | reverse complement strand
CCGGGCGCGGCGCCGTCGGCCCCTTCCTCGGCGGCGCGCCCCGCGCGCGCGCCGATCGGGATCGAGGCGCCGAGCACCGAGCAGCGCGCCCTCGAGGAGCGCAAGCCCTTCGTCGGCGTGCGCCGGAAGATCGCCGAGCGCATGCAGCTCGTCACGAACACGGCCGCGCACTTCACGTTCGTCGAGGAGTGCGACGTCGGGAACCTCAAGTGGCTGCGCGCGCGCCTCACGCCGGCGGCCGAGAAGGCGGGCGTCAAGCTCACGTTCCTCCCGTTCATCGTCAAGGCCGTGGTCGCCGCGCTCAAGCGCGCGCCGGTGCTCAACTCCGCGCTCGACGAGGTCACGAACGAGCTCGTCTACCGGCGCTACTACAACATCGGGATCGCGGCCTCGACGGACCACGGCCTCATGGTGCCGGTCGTGAAGGACGCGGACCGCAAGAGCATCCTCGAGGTCGCCACGGAGATCGAGCGCCTCGGCCGCGCGGCCAAGGAGGGCACGATCGCCCCCGACGATCTGCGCGGCTCGACCTTCACCATCACGAGCCTCGGCAAGGACGGCGGCCTGTTCGCGACGCCGATCCTCAACCACCCCGAGGTCGGCATCCTCGGCGTGCACCAGATCAAGCAGAAGCCCGTCGTGAAGGACGGCGAGATCGTGATCGGCGACGTGATGCTGCTGAGCCTCTCGTTCGATCACCGGATCGTCGACGGCCACGTGGGCGCCGCGTTCGCGTACGACATCATCGGCTACCTCGAGGACCCGGACCGCCTGTTCCTCGAGATGGCATGAGCGACGAGAACGATCCGGTCGAGGCCGCGCCGGAGGGCTCCACCTGCGCGGAGCACCCCGAACGGCCCGCGCTGGTCACGTGCCCGCGCTGCGGGAGCTACTGCTGCATCGCGTGCTGGCACGGCGCGGTCCAGCGCTGCCACGAGTGCCTGCTCAAGGATCCGCTGCCGCCGGTCCCCTGGGCCGAGCGCGACAAGGGCGCGGCCGCGCGCTTCTTCGGTACGCTCGGCGACGCGCTCTCGCCGACGCGGACCGCGCCGAAGTTCACGCGCGGCGAGTGGCGCAAGGCGATTTCCTTCGCGCTCCTCACCGCGCTGCCGCTCGCGGCGCTCGCCGGGATCATCCCGTTCACCCACCACCTCCGGTTCGGCCCGCTGGGGGAGGTCGCGGCGATCGGCACGCCGAGCGCCCTCGACCTCGTGCTCGACGTCCTCCAGGCGATGGGCCTGGGCGTCGCGCTCGCCGCGGCGAAGCTCGCGCTGATGAGCGCGCCGTACCTGAGCCTCACCAAGGCCTACGGCCAGCCGACCGACGCGGCCCCCGCGCGCCAGGTGATGCTCTACCGCGGCTGGCTGCTCGTGCTCGGCGGTCGCACCGGGCTCGTGCTCGGCCTCGTGATCTGGGGCCTCCCGATCGAGCCCGGAGAGTCGCTCCAGATCGCCGCCGAGATCGCGTCGCTCTTGCCGCTGATGGCGATGCTGTGGGCGATGACCTCGACCGCGCGCATGGCGCGCGTCGGGCCGATCGCCTCGATGGTCGTGGTGCTCGTGCCCTTCGTCGTGCTCTTCCTCGTCGAGCCGCTCGTGCTCCAGCTGATCCAGCCGTGGCTGCCGAGCTCCGAGGCGCTGCGCGCGAGCGTGTCTCAGTAGATTCGCAAGAAAGCTTGTCAGCTCGGATCGGGCAGAGGTCGCGGCGCGGGCGGCGGTCCAAAGCCGAGCGCGCGGGCGTGCGCGGCGAGCTCGTGGAGCGCGGCGCCGAGCTCGGGCAGCGGGTCCGGGCTCGCGAGCAAGCGCGCCGCGGTCGCGGGGGTCGCGCGCGCGCAGAGGCCGCCCTCGCTCGGGACCGGCTCGAAGCCGCGCGCGAGGAGGCCTGCGGGCGGCGGCGCCGCGGGGTCGGGCGGCTCGGTCGCGCAGAGGAGCACGATCGAGGGGGCGCCCGTGGCGGGCTGCCCTGCGAGGCCGGGCGCACGCCACAGCTCGACGCGCGCCTCGCGGCCATCGATCGTGGAGACGACCGCGCCGTGCGGGTGCCCCCAGTACGCGCCGGTGACCGGGTGCGCGCCGGCCCAGCGCGCGTCGAGCCATGCGATCGCGGCGTCGCCCTCGAGGTACGCGCCGCCGGTCCGCCGCGCGACCGCCTCGAGCCACGCGCGGAGCGGCGCCCACGGGGGCGCGGCGTAGACGGCCGCCGTCGTGCGCGCGTACCACTCGCGGTTGCCCCGGTACGCGAGCGGTGCGTTCCCGCGCGGCCCCTGGGTCTCGCGCAGCGTCGCCCACTTCCGCAGCGCCGCCGCGTGGCGGAAGCCGCGCACGTCGTCGAGGACCGCGGCGATCTTCGCGGGGGTCGCGACGAGCGGGGCGCGGCAGTAGGCGCAGCTCGAGGTCGCGCGCCCGCCCGGCATCGCGTTCTCGCCGCCGCACGCCGAGCACCGCGCGGGGAAGTCGGGCAGGGTCACGCGGTAGCGCTTGGCCTCCCGGAGCGAGTCGCGGGTGAAGAACCGCACCACCGCTACGAGCGGCAGCAAGAGCAGCGGGACGGCGAAGAAGCTGATGCCGAACGCGTCCTTGGCGGTCGGGCTCTCGGACACGAGGTAGCCGATCGGCGCGACGCACCACACGAGGAGCGCGAGCACGCCGCACCCGGCGACCGCGGCGTTCACCTTGGTCTCGCCCGCGTGCCGGTGGACGAACAGATCCGCGTCGTCGAGCGAAGCGACGATCGCCGGGAGCTGCGCCCCGACCGCCGCGTGGTAGGCGCTTAGGCGTGCCCGCACGTCGGGCGCGAGCGGCTGTCGGTGGCCGCAGTGCCCGCACTCGACCTCGGCCGCGAGCGCGGTGAGCTCGACCGCGCCGCCGCAGCGCGCGCACGCCAGCGCGTCGAGCTCGGGGAGCTGGAGCGAGAGGCGCACTCAATCTCCGAGCGCGAACTCGTCGCCTGCGATCGCGTGCGCGCGATCGCAGCTCCGTACGACGATGCGGTAGTCGCCCGCCGGCGCGGGCGCGCATCGCTCGCAGTCGCACTGCGCGTCGCCGAGCACGCCGCGCCACGGGGGCGGGAGGTAGGCGCCGCCCGGCGCGAGGGTGACGCACGCCGGGGCCTCGTCGGCGCACGAGTAGCGGAGGTCGAGGGCCACCGCGTCCACCGCGGACCACGCGGAGCCCTCGCGGCGCTCGAGGCCCACGGTCCCTGCGAGCTCGGCCGGCTCGGTGCCGCGGTTCTCGATCCGGATCGCGACGGTGCGGTCGTGCCGGTCGGGCTCGCCGACCACGCGCAGGACGGGGGGGGGGCCCGGATCGACCGGCGCCGCGACCGGCTCCTGCGCGGCGCTCGTCTCCGAGGTCGAGTCGTCCCCGCCGGCCTGCTCCGCCGGCGGGTCCTCGCCGGCCGCGATCGAGCCGCCGCAGCCGCCGCCGCACCCGGCGATCCACACGCACACCACGAGCACCGCGCTCCGCGAAGCCATCACGTCGACAAGGATAGCCGGACCTTCGAAAGGCGCCGCGTTACCATCGCGCCGCCATGACCGACCCCCGCTATCGACCCGTCCCGTATCGTCCCGCGCGCGTCCCCGCCGAGGAGTCGGTGCGCCTCCTGCGCGAGGAGTACGAGCTCGCGTCGCGGCGGCGAACGGTGCGGCACTTCTCGACCGATCCCGTGCCGCGCGAGGCGATCGCGGACGCGCTGCGCATCGCCGGCACCGCGCCGAGCGGCGCGCACCGCCAGCCGTGGTTCTTCGTCGCGATCTCCGAGCCGGAGGTCAAGGCCCGCCTGCGCGCGGCCGCCGAGGCCGAGGAGCGCGAGTTCTACGCGCGCCGGGCGACCCCCGAGTGGCTCGACGCGCTCGCGCCGCTCGGGACCGACTTCGTCAAGGCGCACCTCACCGACGCGCCGTGGGTCATCGTGGTGTTCCGGCGCGACGTCGAGGTGCTGCCGGACGGGACTCGCCTCAAGGGCTACTACCTGAGCGAGTCGGTGGGGATCGCGGTCGGCTTCCTCATCGCGGCGCTCCACCGCGCGGGGCTCGCGACGCTGACGCACACGCCGGCGCCGATGACGTTCCTGCGGGAGCTGTGCGGCCGGCCCGAGACCGAGAAGCCCTACCTGATCCTCCCGGTCGGCTACCCGGCGGCCGACTGCGTGGTCCCGGACCTCGCGCGCAAACCGCTCGACGAAATCGCCGTGCTGCGCTGACGCGCCGCAGTTGATATACCGTCGCGAGTGTCCGCTGAGCCCACGATGCTCGGGCAATACCGGCTCCTCGAGAAGCTCGGGCAAGGCGGCATGGCCATGGTCTATCGCGCCGAGCGCACCGGCGAGGCGGGGTTCAAGAAGACCGTCGCGATCAAGCGGATGATCCCGCACTACCGGCGGAGCGGCTCGCTGCTCGAGCGCTTCGCGGCCGAGGCGCGGACCAACGCGCGGCTCGATCACCCGAACCTCGTGGCGGTCGTCGACTTCGGCATCGAGCCCGAGCCGTTCCTCGTGATGGAGTTCGTCGAGGGCGTGACCCTCGCCACCCTGCTCTCGCGCCTCGTGAAGAAGAGCGAGCCGCTCGAGCTCTCGGCCGCGTGCTTCATCGGGGCGGAGGCGGCGCAGGGGCTCGATCACGCGCACCGCAAGCGGGACGAGGCCGGGAACCCGCTCGGTATCGTGCACCGCGATGTATCACCGCAAAACATCTTGCTCTCGAACGAGGGCGCGGTGAAGGTGTCCGACTTCGGGCTCGTGAAGGCCGCCGACAACGTCGTGCAGACGGGGAGCGGCGTCCCGATCGGCAAGCTGAGCTACATGGCGCCAGAGCAGGCCGACCACGAGTCCTCGGTCGACGCGCGCGCCGACGTGTTCAGCCTCGGCATCGTGCTCTGGGAGATGCTCGCGATGCGCGTGCTCCTCCCGCCGAACGACCCCGCGCGTGCGACGCTGATGCTCCAGTCGTGCGAGTTCCCGCCGCCTTCGCGCTACCGGCCCGAGATCCCCGCGCAGCTCGACGCGATCGTGATGAGCTGCCTGACGCGCGATCCGAACGCGCGCACGCCCTCGGCCCAGGCGCTCGGGATGAAGCTGCGCGAGGTGCTGCACGAGCTCGCGCCCGGCTACGGCCGCGAGCAGCTCGCGCGCCTGCTGGGCTGGGCGTTCCCGGAGCGCGGCTGGCAGCTCGACGAGCCGCACGCGCCGGCCAAGCAGCCCTCGGCCGAGGAGCGGCTCTCGATCCCGCCCGCGCCCGCGGTGCGTCCGTCGCGGCCCGAGGTCCCGCCCAAGACCGACCCCGCGATCACGGGGCGGCACCCTCCGATCGTGGCGAGCAGCGCGCAGGTCACGGCGGCGCCGGTCGCGGCGAAGGAGGGCACGAGCTCGCTCGTGTGGATCGTGCTCGGCGTGCTCGGCCTCGGCGCGCTCGCGCTGATCGCGCTCGCCGCGGTGCTCCTCCTCTACTCGATGGCCTCGAGCGAGGAGGGCCGCGGAGATCGGCCACCGCCGCCCGCGATCCCCGCCGCTCCGATGCAGCCCACGCCGCCCTCGACGACGCCCGCGCTCGCGCCGAGCCCCGGCGCGGGGCTCACGCTCGAGTGCGCGGCGCCCGGGGCCGCGCTCTATCGGGGCGGCGCCCTCGTCGGCCGGCTCCCGATGTACGTCACCGCGCAAGACCTCTTGCCCGGTCCGCTCGTCGTGGTCGCGCCGCGGCACCACCCCTCGGTCCTCGACCCCGAGCCGCTCCGCCAGCGCATGTCGCGCGGCCGCGTGAGCACCGAGGTCGCGCTGGTCCCCGCTGCGCACCCCGAGCGCGCGATCTTCGTCCGGCACCCGCGGCCCGCGCAGGCGCGGATCGCGGACACCCGCGAGTCGCTCGGCGCGGTGCCCGGCCTCCTGCTCGTCCCGCCGACTACGTTCGGCGGCTCGCCCGCGCTCGAGATCGTGGAGGGCCCCCTCGTCACCGCGCGCTACGAGACGATGGGCTGCGATCCGTCCGCGGTCTGCGTGGTGGGGCTCCCCTGAGCGAGCTCGCCGGGCGGCGGCGCGCGCTCCTCCGCTGGTACGACGCGAACCGGCGCGAGCTCCCGTGGCGCGCGACCCGCGACCCGTACGCGATCTGGGTCTCCGAGATCATGCTCCAGCAGACCCGCGTCGAGACGGTGATCCCCTACTACGAGCGCTTCCTCGCGCGCTTCCCGGACGCGCGCGCGCTCGCGGGCGCGAGCGAGGACGAGGTGCTCGGGCTTTGGAGCGGGCTCGGCTACTACCGGCGCGCACGGATGCTCCACGCCGGGGTGCGCGAGATCGTCGCGCGCTACGGCGGCGAGGTCCCCGAGGCGCCCGACGCGCGGCGCGCGCTGCCCGGGGTCGGTCGCTACACCGCGGGCGCGATCGGCTCGATCGCGTTCGGCCGCGCCGAGGCGGTGGTGGACGGCAACGTCGCGCGCGTGATCGCGCGGCTGCACGGTATCGACACGCCGCTCGGCCGCGCCGACACCGAACGCGCGCTGTGGGCGCGCGCGGAGGCGCTCGTCCCCGGCGAGCGCCCCGGCGATCTCAACCAAGCGGTGATGGAGCTCGGGGCCCGCGTGTGCACGCCGCGCGCGCCGCGGTGCGACGCGTGCCCGATCGCGAGCGCGTGCGTCGCGCAGCGCGAGGGGCGGACCGACGCGCTGCCCGCGCCCGAGGCGCGCAAGTCGCCGCGCGAGCTCGCGTGCGTCGCGGGCGTG
>JAYRVK010001269.1:0-3915 GCA_041918555.1 Sandaracinaceae bacterium | reverse complement strand
CGGCGCCGAGCCGTGGGAGGACCTGGTCCGTGCGGTGAGCGATGCCAAGCCCGCGCTCGGCGCGGTGCTCCGGCACGGGCGCCCCGTGCGCATCGACCCCGAGGAGGTCGTGATCGGCTTCGATCCGGGTTCGTTCTTCGGCAAGCAGGCCGAGGCCCCCGACGCGGTCGCCGCGATCGCCGCGGCCGCGGCGCGGATCCTCGGCGCGCGGCCCCCGGTCCGCGTCCTCGAGCGCGACCCGAGCCTGGGCACGCGCACGATGGCGGAGCACGCGCACGAGGCGCAGGAGACGCGCAAGCGCGAGACCGAGAGGCGCGCGCGCGAGCACCCGGTCGTGCAGCAGGCCGCCGCGGTGTTCGCGCTCTCGCGCGACGCGATGACCGTTCACGTGGAGCTGGAGTAGGCTCGACCTCACCTCACGGAGTGAACCCGGATGACGACGAAGAAGAAGAGCGGCGGCAATCGCTTCCGCGGCGGGATGAGCGAGCTGATGCGGCAGGCGAGCCGCATGCAGCGGAAGATCGAGGCCCGCAAGGAGGAGCTCAAGACCGAGACCGTCGAGGCCACGGCCGGCAACGATCAGGTCAAGGTGGTCGCCAACGGCGGGCGCGAGCTCGTCCGCGTGACGATCGACCCGAAGCTCCTCGAGGCCGAGGGCCTCGAGATGGTGCAGGACCTCGTGGTCGCCGCGGCGAACGCCGCGCTCACCAAGGCGAGCGAGATGGTCGACGCCGAGCTGGAGAAGGTCACCGGCGGGATGAAGATCCCCGGGCTGGCCTGAGCTCGCGTGCACGGCGCGGACGATCCGATCGGCGAGCTGGTCGCGCTGCTCTCCCGGCTCCCGGGGATCGGCGAGCGCACCGCCACGCGCCTCGCGCACCACGTGCTCGCGCACGATCGCGAGTACGCCCGCGCGCTCGGAGAGAGCCTGGCCGCGATCCACGATCGCGTCGTCCGCTGCGCGCGCTGCGCGAACTTCTGCGCGGGGCCGCTCTGCGCGATCTGCCGCGACGAGCGGCGGGACCGCAAGACGCTTTGCGTCGTCGCGCGCGTGCCCGATCTCGCGGCGATCGAGAAGAGCGGCTCGTTCCGCGGCCGCTACCACGTGCTGCACGGCCTGCTCGCGCCGCTCGACGGCGTCGGCCCCGAGGATCTCCCGCTCGACGGGCTCGTGGCGCGGATCGGCGAGGACGGCGTCCGCGAGGTCGTCGTCGCGACCCCGCTCAGCGTCGAGGGCGAGGCCACCGCGCTCTACCTCGCGCAGGTCCTGCGCCCCCTCGACGTGCGCGTGTCGCGCATCGCCAGCGGCATCCCCCACGGCGGCGAGCTCGAGTACGCCGACCAGGTCACCGTGGGCCGCGCGCTCGACGGCCGCCGCGAGCTCTGATGGGCCCCAAGGAGCGGACCGGGCTCGGCATCGCGGCCGTCGTCTGCGCGATCGCGGGCGGGATCTCCTTCGTCCTCCCTCCGCGCGTCCCTCCGAGCCCGCGCGCGCTCGCCGCCCGCGAGGACGCGGGCCCTGCGCCGCCGGCCGAGGCGCTGCCTTCGATCTGGGGCGAGGACGAGCTCGGCTCGTCGAGCTGCGAGGTCGTCTCACCCACCCGCCGCGTGCGGTACGACTTCGACGACGCGGGCCGCCTCGTGCGCACCCGCGCGTGGAGCCTCGCGAGCGAAGGCGACGCCGCGCCGCGGCCGCTCGAGGTCACGCGCTACGCGCACGCCGCCGACGGGCTCGAGGTCCAGGTCCGCCACGCGCGGCGCGTCGAGGCCGACGATCCCTACGCGGGTGGCGGCGCGTCCGCGGGGTGGTCGGTCCGCGAGCGTCGGATCGAGCACCGCGCCCAGGGCGAGTGGCTCCACCAGCGCACGAGCGACGCCGACGGCGAGCGCGAGCGCTTGTTCCGCATCGAAGACGGACGGCTCGCGCTCGAGAGCCCGCTCCGCCTCGACGAGCTGATGCCCGAGTCCGATCGGTGCCAGTTCGACGCGGAGGGACGCCCGGTGCGGCATGTGGCGGCGTCGGGGCCCTCCGTGGAGTGGCGCTACGAGGGCGGGGCGCTCGCCGCCGTGGTGCGCCGCGAGTCGGCGGACGCCGCGCCGAGTGAGCTCCCCGTGCGCGCCGACGGCGACGCCGTCACGATCCTCCTCGATCGCTACGCGGGCGAGTGCGCCGAGGTGATCTTCGCGCCGTGCTCCACGGTGATGGCGAGCCTGCCGGGCCGCCCGCTCCCCGAGGGCCTCGTGCCGCGGTAGCATCGCGGCCGCCATGGCGACGCTCCGCAGCCACGTCCCCGAGATCGCGCTCGCGACCCTCGTCGTGCTCGTCGTCGGGATGATGATCCTCCCGCTCCCGACGTGGCTGCTCGACCTCCTGATCGCGACGAACCTCTCGCTCGCCGTGCTCCTGCTCCTGACCGCGTTCTTCGCGCGGCGACCGCTCGCGTTCGGCGCGTTCCCGACGATCCTCCTCGTCACCACGCTCTTCCGCCTCGCGCTCAACGTCAGCTCGACGCGCCTCATCCTGCTCCAGGCCGACGCGGGCCAGGTGATCCGCGCGTTCGGCGAGTTCGTGGTGCAGGGGAACTACCTCGTCGGCGCCGTGATCTTCGCGATCCTGACGCTCGTGCAGTTCGTGGTGATCGCGCGCGGCGCCGAGCGCGTCGCCGAGGTCGGCGCGCGCTTCACGCTCGACGCGCTCCCCGGCAAGCAGCTCGCGATCGACGCGGACCTGCGCGCGGGGCTCCTCGACGCGGTGGGGGCCGCGGCGCGGCGCCGCGAGCTCGAGCGCGAGAGCCAGCTCTACGGAGCGATGGACGGCGCGATGAAGTTCGTGAAGGGCGACGCGATCGCCGCGATCGTCATCACGCTGGTGAACATCGTCGGCGGGCTCGCGATCGGGGTGCTCGAGCGCGACCTGGCGGCCGGTGAGGCGCTCGAGATCTACGGGCTCCTCACGATCGGCGACGGGCTCGTCTCGCAGATCCCGGCGCTCCTCGTCAGCACCGCGGCGGGCCTCGTGGTCACCCGCGTCGCGTCGGAGCACGAGGAGGGCACGCTGGGCGGCGACATCTTCGCGCAGGTGTTCGGGGACTGGCGCGCGCTCGCCGCGGCGAGCGGCTTCGCGCTGCTCCTCTCGGCGGTGCCCGGCCTCCCGCTCGTCCCCTTCCTCGTGCTCTCTGCGATCCTCGGCGGCGGCGCCGCGATCCTCTATCGCCGCCGGCCCGCGCCGCGCCTGCGCACGCGCGATCCGCGCGCGCCGCGCGCGGGGCCGCTCGAGCTCCTCGTCGGCGAGCGGCTCGGCCGAGCGCTCCTGCGCGGCCCGGAGCTCGGGCCCGCCCTCGAGCGCGCGACCGACGCGCTCTACGCCGAGCTCGGGGTCCGGCTCCCCGCGCTCGCGCCCGTGGTCTCGCGCCAGGTCGGCCCCGACGCCTGGGAGCTCCGGCTCGGCGCGGTGCGCGTCGATCGCGGCGAGGGCCCGACCGACGCGGCCGCGCTCGTGGAGCGGCTGCTCGCCGCGGCGCGCAAGCGGCCCGAGGCGCTGGTCGGCCTCGAGGAGACGCAGCGCGAGCTCGACCGGCTCGCCGTCGACGCGCCCGCGCTCGTGCGCCAGATCCTCCCGGAGCGGCTGACCCTGCCGCGCCTCACCGCGCTCCTCGAGGCGCTCGTCGCCGAGCGCGTGAGCATCGCGGGCCTGCGCGAGATCCTCGAGGCGGCGAGCCGCGACCCGCTCCCCGAGGGCGACGCGCTGGTCGAGGTGATCCGCCAGCGCCTCGCGCGCCCGATCACGCACGCGCTCCTCGGCGAGGCGCGCGCGCTCCGGGTGCGGCCCGTCGATCCGTCGATCGAAGAGGCCCTCCGCGAGGCCCCGCTCGACCCCGCCCTCGCCGCCGACGTGCTGGCCGCCATCCGGGCGGT
>JAYRVK010001268.1:0-2067 GCA_041918555.1 Sandaracinaceae bacterium | reverse complement strand
GAGCTGCCAGCGATCGAGGCCGGGCGCGTCGGTGCGCGGCTCGCCGCGCGGGCACAGCAGGTACGCGCGGCCGGCGACGATCGGCGCCCACGCGGCGCACATCCACTCGGGCCGATCGAAGTTCCCGTGGAGCCCGATCACCACGGGCCGCGGCCCGGCGCCCTCGGCCGCGACGAACGCCGCGGGCCGGTGTCCCGGCACCTCGAGGGCCTCTTGCGCACGGGCGGGCGCGGTCGACAAGAAGAGCAATGCGAGGAGCGCGCGCGTCATGGCGGCACCGACCCCGACCCCGGCGCGACCTTGGCTACCCGCGCTCGAAGCGACAGTACACGAAGCGCTGCTCGACCCCCGCCGGCGTGAGGTGGAGCTCGGCCCGCGACTCGCGGAGGAGCAGACCGGGCCCGAGCGCATCCGTCAGCCCCTCGGGCGAGTAGCGCTCGACGGGCAGTCCGCTGCACCGCGCGGGCCCATCGAGCGCGAACGTCGCGACGATCACGTGGCCGCCCGCGGGGATCGCCGCGCAGAGGCGCGCGCGATAGCGCGCCCGCTCCTCGGGGTCGGTCAGGAAGTGGAACACGGCGCGGTCGTGCCAGAGGTCGAAGGTGCGCTCGAGCGCCACCTCCGTCACGTCCGCGCGGAGCCACGTGACCTCTAGGGCGCGCGGACCGAGCCGCGCGCGGGCCCGCGCGAGCGCCGCCTCGGCGAGGTCGAGCACCGTCACGTCGCGATGGCCGCGGGCGAGGAGCGCGTCCACGAGGCGCGACGCGCCGCCGCCGACGTCGAGGACCGCCGCGTCGGGCCCGAGCCCCGTCGCCTCGATGAGCGCCAGCGATGCGTCCGGCGTGGCCTGGTGCCAGCTCAGCGTGGTGGGCTCGCGGGCTTCGTAGATCCCCTCCCAGTGGGCGCGCCGGGCCTCCGTCATGCCGCGGCAAGGTAGGCACGGCCCGCTCGCCGTCCAGCGAGCGCTCAGCGCCGCATCCGGTACGGACGCGCCTGGAGGATCACCGCGCTCCCGTCCTCGAGGAGCGCGAGCTCCACGTCGGCGGCGTCGGCGCGATCCCCCCAGCGCGCCATCATGTGCGCGTGCACGAGCTCGAGCCGCTCGCGGAGCGGGCCCATCGCCGCCTCGGCGAGGAGGGGCCGACCGCCGTTCTGCGTGCTCCGCGAGATCACCTCGGGCCGCGAGTGGCGATACAACACGACTTGCTCGGGGAGATCCTCGCCCTCGGCCGCGGTGACGCTGCCCCCCGCGGGCGCGAGGTCGACGAGGATGCCGCTCCGCTGCGCGGAGAACGGGTTCTCGGTGATCGCCACGCCCATCGCGGCGACCCGATCGAGGAACGGCTGCGCGAGCACCGCCATGGCCACCGCGTCGTGGTCCACGCGGAAGTGCTCGCGCTCGTCCCACGCGCGGCGCGACCAGACGCTGGCCCACACCTCCCGGATCGCCGCGGCGATCCGCGCCTCGCTCGGGTCCGCGGGCGTGACCACGGAGTCGTAGAGCCCCGCGCCGCTGAACCCGGGGAGATCCTCCGCGTTGGTGCTCGAGCGGAAGATCCAGCGCCTCCCGCGGGCGCGCCGGACCCTGGCGGCGACCTCGCGCACGAGCGCGGGCTCGACCTCGGCTCCCTCGATCCGCGCGCGGCGCGCGGCGAGCTCGGCCTCGCGGACGCGACCGTCCTCCGCGAAGCGCGGCGTCGCGCGCAAGGTCGCGGCCGACGCGTCGATCCCGTGCCGCGAGAGGTGCGCGAGGGCGTGGTGCACCGGGATCACGAAGCCCCCCGACGTCGGCACGCCGGCGGCGCACACCTCGCCGAGCTGCGCGGCCTTGGCGCCGGCCCACGCCGTGTCGGCCAGGCGCAGCGTGCACGTGTCGGCGAGCGCGGCGCGGCTCGGGTCGAGCGCGGGCGGCTGGAGCGGCGGCGGCCGGCTCGCCTCGAGCGAGGCCGCGAGCGCCGCCGCGTCGGCCTCGGCGATCGCGTAGTCGCGCGGTCCGACGCGCAGGCGCACGATGCGCTCGTCGAGCGCGCGCACCTCACCGTCGAGCACGCCGCGCAGCGCCATGTT
>JAYRVK010001267.1:0-2732 GCA_041918555.1 Sandaracinaceae bacterium | reverse complement strand
GGTAGCGCAGCGAGTGCAGGAGCGGCCGCGCCTCGATCTCGCCCGGCGCCACGAGCTGCTCGATCCCGAGCTCCTCGATCGGCGCGCCGGGCCCGCGGCGCGTGTCGACGTAGGCGACGACGGTGTGCGTCGTCCCGAGGTCGATGCCGACGATGAACCGCGACTCCTTGGGCCTGCTCATCTCCTATCCCTGCGCGCTCGCGCGCACGTCGAGCTCGACCTTCCAGCGCTCCGCGCCCGCGCGCGGGATCGCCTCGAGCTCGAGCACCCCGACCTCCGTCACCGCGGCCTGGAGGCGCACCGGGACCACGTCCCCCGGGGTCTTCCCCTCGGCGGGCAGCGTCGCCTGGATCTCGGGCAGCTCCTCGAGCTCGTCGCCCTGCCAGCGCTCGAGCACGGCGCCGACCGCGTCGTCGCGGCGGACCGAGCTGCCGAAGAAGCGGAAGCTCACCGGCTCACCGACCACGAGGCCGAGCTCCTGCGGCGCGGGCTCCGCGCGCGTGCCCTCCTCCATGCCGAAGGGCGCCACGCAGATCGCGGTGAGCGGCGGCTCCATCCCGGGGACCGCGGGCATCGCGGCCTCGACCCCGACGTAGTAGGAGCGCGCGGTGCCGCCGCGGATCCGCACGCCGCGGCCGCGCCGCACGTAGCCGTAGTAGGCGGCGCCGCGCGCGACCGCGAGATCGAGCCGCGCCCCCTCGAGGATCCGCGCCCGCGCGCCGCCGTCCGCGGCGAGCCACGCGTCGATCTGCCTCGCGACCCGCCGCTCGAGGAGCTTGGACTCGAACACGCCGCCGTTGAAGAGGATCGCGGTCGGGTGGAGGAACGTGGCCTTCGCGGGCAGGCGCGGGACGAAGCCCTCCACGTCCTCGGTCGCGCCGAGCTGGCGGCCGAGGAACGCCGCGAGGTGGCGCGTGATGCCGGCGTCCTGCGCGTACGGCAGACCGAGCTGCGTCAGCGCGGTCCGCGCGCGCGCCTTGGGCCGCGCGTCGGAGGGCACCTCGGGGAAGAAGCCCTCGACGAGGAGCGCCTCGACCTCCGCGCGCGTCAGCGCGCTCCGGATCGAGCCGCCGACGAGCTTGCGCCCGCGGCTCGGAACCACGATGGGCACCTCGTCGGCGGCCTCGTCGGACAGCAACTTCTCTTTCGCGGTGCGACACGCGTGGGTCAGCGCGCCGAGCTGCCACGCGTCGAGCTGCTTGTCGCCCTCGGCCTCGATCTTCGCGCGCGCGGCGACGGCGAGGGCGAGGTCCATGTTGTCGCCGCCGAGCAGGATGTGGTCGCCGACCGCGACGCGGTGGAGCTCGAGCGTCCCCTCGCGCTCGGTCACCGCCATCAGCGACAGATCCGTGGTCCCGCCGCCGACGTCGACCACGAGGATCACGTCGCCGACCGAGACCTGCTCGCGCCAGCTCCCCTCGGTGCCCTGGATCCACGAGTAGAGCGCGGCCTGGGGCTCCTCGAGGAGGACCATGTTGTCGAGCCCCGCCTCGCGCGCGGCCTCCGCGGTGAGCTCGCGCGCCGCCGGGTCGAAGGACGCGGGCACGGTGATCACCACGTCCTGCTCGTCGAGCGGCGCGTCGGGGTGCTTCGCGTTCCATGCGTCGCGCAGGTGCTCGAGGTAGAGGATGCTCGCCTGGAGTGGGGAAACTTTCTTGACCTCGTCGGGCGCGTGCGGCGGGAGGATCGGGGCGAGCCGATCCACGGCGCCGTGGCAGAGCCAGCTCTTGGCGCTCGAGACGACGCGGATCGGGGTCTTGGCGCCGAGCGCGCGCGCGATCTCGCCGACGCCGAACGCCGGCGCGGCGTCCCACGGCAGGGTGAGGGCGCCCTCGCCGAGCTCGTCCGCGCCCGGCAGGTAGAGGAACGAGGGCAAGAGCGCCCGCTCCTCGATCGCGCCGGGCGCCACGGCCTGCGGCACCGACAAGACATGTTGCGCGACCGTCTCGCCCTCGCTGAGGTCGAGGTCGACGTACGAGAGCGCGCAGTGCGTCGTGCCGAGATCGATCCCGACCGAGTAGCTCGCCTCGCTCACGACAGCTCGACCTCGGCGGGCATGATCACGTGGGGGTCGTGCTTCTCGCTCATCTTCGGCAGATGCACGCCCGCGACGCGCCAGCCGCGGTGCGTGAGCTCGCCCTCGAACGGCGCCTCGCCGACCACGTTGCCGGTGAGCCGGATCGCGTGCGCGTCGTAGCCCTTCTTCACCTTCACCCGCGCGCCCTCCTCGTCCTCGTGGATGGGCTCGATGGTGAAGTGCTCCTGCAGCGCCTTGCGACAGCCCGCGTGGACCACGCGCGCGGCCGCGCCGACCTCCGCGTCGGACGCGCCGCCGAGCTCCTCCTCGACGAAGTCGACGAAGCGGCCCTCGCGCTGGAGCAGCGCGAGGAGCTGGAGCGCGGCCTCGGGCCCCGCCTCCTTCAGCACGGGCGGCGGCTCGGCCTTCTTCTTCTTCTTGGGCTTCTTCTCGGGCTCCTCCGCGGGCTCCTTCGGCGGCGGCAGGGCCGGGGCGCCCTCGCGCAGGCGCATCACGCCCTTGGCGAACTCGGGGTCGAAGAGCGTGCGGAAGTACGCCACCCACGAGAGGACGAGGCGGGCGAAGAACGAGGGCGTGTCGGGGGTGTCGCTCACGGGCGCATCGATAGCACCCTGCCCGCGCGCCGTCAGCTCACGCGCCGTCCGCTCAGCCTTCCGACGCGCGTCGATCGAGCCCAGGCCGGCGCGCAGCGCCG
>JAYRVK010001266.1:0-3826 GCA_041918555.1 Sandaracinaceae bacterium | reverse complement strand
CCTCGACCGCAGGGACGAGCTCGCCGGGGAGCGGCCCCTCGAGGTGCTCGAGCGCCGCCGCGGCCCCGTGCGCGTCCCCCGACTCGAGCAGGCGCCGCACCGCGCCGCGCGCCTCGGAGCCGAGCTCGCCCGCGAGCCCGCCCGCGAACGCGCCGTGGAGCCCGAGCGTCTTCTCGAGCGCGCGCACGTAGCGGCGCCGCGTCCAGGGGATCGTGAAGAGCCAGAGCGCCACGATCCCGGCCACGATCGCGGAGAGCCACACGACGTCCACCAAGGGCGCGACGAGCGCGAGCACGAGCCCGCCGACCCCATAGCTCGCGGGCTTGACCACCGCGTCGAGGAACGCGCGCGTGCGCGCCTTCACGCGCTCGGCGAACGGCATGTAGAGCGCTTGGAGCGTCGTGTCGTGCACCGTGTACTGGAAGCCGTTGTCCGCGAACTTCATCACGGTCGCCACGGCGAGGTGCGGCACGAAGAGGAGCACCGCGCTGGCGCCGCCGAACACCGCGGGCATCACCGCCATCCCCCAGCCGACCCCGAGGCGCTTGAGGATCCGCGGCGTGACGAACACCTGGAAGAGGAACGAGACGATCCCGGTGCCCGCGTAGAAGAGGCTGAAGTAGCGCGCGAGCGCGTCCTCGCGGAACGTGGCGCGCGCGATCGCCTTGAACTGGTAGTCGCCGATGGTGAGGGCGACGAACGTGAGGAGCAGGAACACCGCCAGCGCGCGCACGTACGGGTCACGCGCGACGCTGGGCTCGCGCGTGGGGAAGCGGCGCACCGGCGCGGCCGCGGTCGAGGGCGTGCCCGCGTAGCGCGAGAGCGCGCGGGCGAGGAGCGCGACGACACCCATCAGCCCGACGAGCACGAGCAGGAGCTGCTCGGTGCCGAGCAGATCGACGATCGCGCCCGTGAGCAGCCCGATCACGACGACGCCCAGCACCCGCGCGGCGCCGATCACCGGGAACAGCCGCCGCGCGCTCCGCGAGTCACTGAGGTCGTTCGCGTAGGTCCAGAACTGCACGATGAACAGGTTCGCGGCGACCTCCGACCACACGTAGAAGGTCGGGTAGATCCAGCTCTGCCCGAGCTTCACCGCGACGTAGGTCCCGACGTAGGTGACCGCGCCGACCCCGCACGAGAGCGCGATGAGCCGCGCGCGCGGGAGCTTGTCGGCGACCTGCGAGTACACGACGACGGTGAGCGCCGAGGCGATCCCGTAGAGCACGAACATCCACGGCAGCGCGGAGAGCGGGTAGCGGCTGAGGAACAGCGTGTCGCGCGCGGTGCGGCCCAGGATGAAGATCGACGAGGCGACGAGGAGGTGCGCGAAGAGGAACGCGGTCTTGACGCCCTCGCCCTCGCGGATCGAGAGCGCCGAGGCCACCGCGCGGACGACCCGCCGCCCGCCCATCGTCTCCACACCCATCGCCGAACGAAGAGGTACTCGCTCCCGGCCTGGGCACAAGGGGTGCTCGTCCTCGTCCCCGTCGCCAACACGCCCTTGGACCGGGTATCGTGGAGGCACCGTGCCGACCTACCTGTACGGCGACTCGCGCCCCTTCGAGGGGGGCTACGACTTCCTCGCCGACCTCCGCGGCTTCGTGCGCGCCGCGAGCGAGGCGCTCCTCCTCGCGCACGACGCCGATCACCTGGAGCAGAGCCTCGGCGAGCGCGCGCAAGAGCACTTGCACGCGATCGAGGCGCTCCAGACGTTCTTCGATCACGCGCAGCGCGTGGTCGCAGAGCGCGCCGCGCGGTCGGCCTCCCCCGCCCTCGTGGCGCCGTACGCGCAGGAGCTCCTCGCCCACATCGACGCGGTGGGACAGCGCGCGAAGCAGGCGCGGGCGCACGATCTCGACGCGGACTCGGTCGCGGTGACCACGAGCATCCGGCAGAAGCGCACGGAGCTGCGCGAGGTGCTCTCGAGGTGGCTCCTCGGCGATCCGATCCCCACGCTCTCGTGGGCGATGTCCCTGAACCTCGGAGGCACCGCGCCGAGTGGGCAAGCCGTCTTGTCGCACCCCGACGGGCTCACCACGGGCTTCGCGGTCGACGTGGCCGACGGGTCGTGGGCCCGGCCGCGCAAGATCGCGGAGCTGTCCCCGGGGCTCGCGCTCCAGGTCGGGTTCAAGAAGGCCTTCTTGCGGAGCTCGCTCTCCCCGGACGTCCACGCCCTCGACGACCACTTCGTCGGGGACCTCGAGCTCGGGCCCGACTCGATGGAGCTGCACCTCCTGCGCAAGCCCGACGCGCCCCGCGACAGCTACGTGCTCGAGCTCGACGTCGACGACGCCGGCGCCTCGGTGGCGCGCGTGGTGACCCGGAACGCGAAGAAGGGCGGGGACAGCGAGCCCTTCACCTCGCAGGACGACGACGCCCAGAAGATCGAGGCGCTCGCGGAGGTCCTGCGCCGCGAGTGCACCCCGCTCCTGCGGCGCAAGCGCCGCCTCGTGTTCGCGCAGCTCGACGGGCACGACGTGTTCGAGCGCGGGCTCGTGCGGCCGCTCTTCGAGCGCATCGCCGCCCGGATGGCGCCGGTGGCGAAGCAGGTCGCGGCGCGGTCCCCGAACCCCACCGAGCTCTCGCTCAAGGTGGAGCGCGACGGCGGGCGCCGCGAGGAGATCTACCTGCGCAAGCAGGAGCTGATCGAGCTGGTCGCGCCGCTCCCGGAGGAGGAGCGCGCGCTCTTCGAGCCGCTCGAGTTCCTGCCGGGGCGCAAGACGAGCGCGCCGCCTCCACCGCCCAACCGCAAGTGGTAGATTCGCGCCGGTTTGGGCATCTACCGCCACCTCGTCCGCCCCCTCCTCTTCCGCGTCGACGCGGAGCGCGCCCATCACCTCGCGTTCGGCGGCCTGCGCGTCGCGATGGCGGTGCCGGGGATCGGCGCGCTGACCGAGGCGCTCCTCGCGCCGCGCGATCCGCGGCTCGCGATCGACGTGCTCGGCGCGCGCTTCCCCACCCCGATCGGGCTCGCCGCGGGGTTCGACAAGGACGCGATCGGGCACCACGCGCTCGCGCGCCTGGGCTTCGGGCACGTCGAGGTCGGAACCCTCACCGCGCACCCGCAGCCGGGGAACCCGCGGCCGCGCCTGTTCCGCCTGAGCGCGGACCGCGCGCTGATCAACCGCATGGGGTTCAACAACGGCGGCTCCGCGGCGGCGGCCGCACGGCTCGCGAGGCCCCGCACGTTCCCGCTCGGCGTGAACATCGGCAAGAGCAAGGTGACCGCGGAGGCGGACGCCGCCGAGGACTACGCGATGAGCGCGCGCCGCGTCGCCCCGCACGCGAGCTACCTCGTGGTCAACGTGAGCTCGCCGAACACCCCGGGGCTCCGCGATCTGCAGGCGGTCGAGAAGCTCCGGCCGATCCTCGCGGCGGTCGCCGCGGCCGCGCGCGAGGCGTGCGACGGCGTAGCCCCCCCCCTCTGCGTGAAGATCGCGCCGGACCTGAGCGACGAGGACGTCGACGCGGTCGCGGACCTCGCCCTCGACCTCGGGCTCGCGGGGATCGTGGCGACCAACACCACCATCTCGCGCGAGGGGCTGCGGAGCGATCCGTCGCTCGTCGCGGCGTGCGGCGCGGGCGGGCTCAGCGGGCCGCCGCTCGAGGCGCGCGCGCTCGCGGTGCTCCAGCGCCTTCGGCGCCGAGCGGGCGAGCGCCTCGTCCTCATCGCGGCGGGCGGCGTCGAGGACGCGGACGACGCCTGGGCGCGCATCAAGGCGGGCGCCTCGCTCGTCCAGGTCTACACCGGCTTCATCTACGGCGGCCCGCTGCTCCCAAGACGGCTCGCGCGCGGCCTCCTCGAGCGCGCCGCCTCCGAGGG
>JAYRVK010001265.1:0-4535 GCA_041918555.1 Sandaracinaceae bacterium | reverse complement strand
GAGGACGCCGCGGACCGCGCCCTCCTCCTCGAGCTGCACCGCGCCTACGTCGGCCTCGCCGAGCGCGCGTACGACCGGGTCTGCGGCGCGGGAGGCTTCGCGCTCCTGCCCCACACCTATGGCCCGCGCTCGATGCCCATCGAGCGCGTCGACGCCGGGATCGTCGAGGCGATCCGCGCGGCGTGGGACGGGTGGGAGCGGTGGCCGCTCCGCCCCGAGGTCGATCTCATCACGCGCGACCCGCGCGGGCTCCGCCTCGTGGACGACGCGCTCGTCGAGCGCCTCCTGGCCGAGTACCGCGCCCTCGGCTGCGACGCACGCGACTCGGCGACGTACACGCTCCACCCGAGCACCCAGGGCGCGCGCCACGCGGCTCGCTACCCGGGCCGGACGCTCGGCCTCGAGATCCGCCGCGACCTCTTGGTCGAGCGGTTCCACCTCCTCGAGGAGCTCACCGTCGCGCCCGCGCGTGCGGATCGCGTCGCCGAGCCGCTCGCGCGCGCCATCCTCGAGTGGCTCGCTCGCCGGTGACGCCTGCGCCCGATCCCGCGCTACTCTCCCCCCGCAAAGGAGGACCGATGCAGACGCCGATGTTCGCCGCCCTCGCTCTCGCCTTCGCGCTCGGTGCCGCCGCGACCCCCTCGGTCGCGCGCGCCCAAGAGGACGAGGTCGCCGCCGAGGACGACGCGAGCGAGGAGGCCGCGCCCGCCGAGGAGCCCGAGGCCGAGGAGCCCGAGGTCGAGGCGCCGACCCCGAGGCAGGCCGCGCGCGCGGCGAGCGACGACAACGCGGATTACGCGGCGCAGCTCCGCATGCGCGCCGACATCATGCCGGTGCACCGCGCCTTCGGCATCGCGACGTGGGTGAGCATGCTCGCCACGGTCACCCTCGGGATGTTCCAGTACTACAACCTCTACGGGTTCTTCGGCGGGGTCGAGGACACCGGCTGCGTGCGGGGCGACGCGATCTTCGGTCAGGAGCAGTGCTGGGGGCAGCCCTGGGTGCATCGCACCGCGTGGATCACCACGACCGCGCTGTACGCGACGACGTTCACGCTCTCGCTGACGATGCCGGATCCCGACCACCTCGATCAGGGCGACAGCGCCTACGCGAACAACCTCCGCATCCACAAGGCGCTCCGGTGGGGGCACCTCGCGGGGATGCTCGCGCAGGTGTTCCTCGGCCTCGCCATCTCACAGAACTGGTTCGGGATCGATCGCGCGAACGACTTCGGCTCGCTGCAGGCCCTCGCGACGGTCCACCAGCTCGTCGGTCTCACGACGTTCGGGCTCGTCACCGCGGCGGGCCTGATGATGATCTTCTGAGCGTTTTCCACGCGGTCCCCGCCGCGCCGAAGACTGTGCTTGCCACGGCCCAGGGCCTGCCGATACCATCGACACCCCGCGGGGGCTCGTAGCCTCCAACTATTTGGAGTCGCTGGCTTTTTTGGCGTCCTCTACCGGAGCGGCGAGCGCCGCTTCGGGGAATCGGCTCAGGGAGACTGATGGCGTCGCAAAACGTCTCGCACCTACTCGGCACGCTTCAGGAGGACCCCGACGACCTCGAGGCGCTGGCGGCGATCGCCGCGCTCGCGGAGAGCGGCGAATCCAGCCTCGACACGGACACCGAGCGGATGCTCGAGCTGGCGCGGCGCGGCTTCGACGCACGCGCGGAGTACCGCGCGGTCGCGCACCTGTTGAAGGTGCAAGCGAAGTTGTCGGAGGCGTCGGACCCGGATCGGGCCGCGACCTTCTACCAGGAGCTCGGGCGCATCTACCGCGAGGAGCTCCTCGACGACGAGCTCGCGAAGCAGGCCTTCGCGGCCGCGCTCCGGCTGCGCCCCGGCGACGACGACCTCGTCGATCAGATCGCGCAGATCGATCAGACCGCCGCCAAGTGGGGCGACATCGTCAAGCGCTTCGTCGACGAGGCGGGCAGCGCCAGCGATCCCACGCTCAAGAGCTCGCTCCTCGTGAGCGCGGCGAGCCTCGTGTGGAAGTACAAGGGTCGCGGCCGCGACAAGCAGGTCGACGCCCTGTTCCGCGAGGCGCTCGACGCGGCGCGCGGGGACTCGCGCGCGGCGCGGCTCTACGAGCAGGTGCTGCGCACGCGGGAGAAGTGGGAGGAGCTCACGCAGGTCCTCTTGGAGACGGCCGAGGCGGCGCGCGACCGCGACGAGAAGGTCCACCTCATGATCCGCGCCGCTCGCGTGCTCGCGAACGAGCTCGGCGACAAGGCGCGCGCGGCGGCGACCTACGAGAAGGTCCTCGACTTCCACCCGAACCACTCGCGCACGATGAGCTGGCTCGTCGGGTACTTCATGGAGAGCCAGGACTGGGACCACCTCGTCGCGCTCTACGAGGACGCGCTGCGCTCGCGCAACAAGCTCGACGACGAGCCCGGCGTCCTGTTGCAGCTCGGGATGGTCCACTGGCGCTTCCGCGAGGCACCCGATCAAGCCGAGCCCTACTTCGCGCGCCTGCGCAAGATCGACCCCGCGCACCCGGGGATGCTCGACTTCTACCGCGCGTACCTCGAGCACGACGAGGACCCGCAGAAGCTCGTCAAGGTCCTCACCGACGCGCAGCGCGGCGCGAGCTCCGACGAGCAGCGGCTCGCACTCGGCATCGAGCTCGCCGAGGCGGCGACGCTCGCGGGCACCGACGAGCGCGCGATCGACGCGTGGAAGAGCGTCCTGCGCCTCGACCCGACCAACGCCCAGGCGCCCCGCGAGCTGCGCAACCTCTACGAGCGCACCGAGAAGTGGAACGCGCTGGTCGAGGTGCTCAAGGCGGAGGTCGACACGATCCCGGACGAGCAGGCCGAGCGCAAGGTCGCGCTCCTGCGCGAGCTCATCCCGATCTATCGCGGCCGGCTCGGGCTCGACGTGATGGTCATCAACACGTTCAACGCCATCCTCCAGCTCGACCCGACCGATCAGGAGGCGATCGACGCGCTCGCGCAGACCTACGCCTCGACCAACCGCTGGAACGACCTGATCGGGGTGCTGACGAGGCAGGCCGAGGTCGCCACCGACCCCGCCGAGAAGGTCGAGCTCTACCTGCGCGTGGCCGACCTCTGGATCGAGCGCTTCGCGAACTACAACCAGGCGACCCACCCGCTCGAGCAGGTCATCGCGATCGAGCCGGAGAACCGCCGCGCGCTCAAGGCGCTCAAGGACATCTACACGAAGAAGCGCGCGTGGACCCACCTCTACGACGTCCTCATCAAGGAGGCGCGGCTGGCGAGCGATCCCGACGCGCGGCTCGCGCACAAGCTCGAGCTCGCCGATCTCGCGGGCAAGCGGCTCCACCGCCACGGCGACGCGATCCAGATCTGGAAGGAGATCCTCGAGCAGGCCCCCGAGCACCCGGAGGCGCTCGACAACCTCCAGAAGCTCGCCGAGCGCGAGAAGGACTGGGCGACCCTCGCCGAGGTCCTCGAGCGGCGCGTCCCCGAGCTCGCCAGCGACTCGGGTGAGCAAATCAAATTGCTCCAGAAGCTCGGCGTGATCTACGGCGAGCATCTCGAGGACACGATCCGCGCGGCGAGCGCGTGGAAGCGCATCCTCGATCTCGATCCGAAGAACGGGCGCGCGCTGCGCACCCTGCGCGAGACGTTCCTCGCGACGAGCGACTTCGAGGGGCTCGAGGCGCTCTACGCGGAGGCCGGCGACTACGAGGGCCTCGTCGACGTGCTCGGCAACGTGGCGGACCGTGCGAAGGAGGACGCGGTCAAGGTCCGGCTCAGCTTCCGCGCGGCCGAGATCTACGAGAACGAGCTCCAGTCGCCGAACCGCGCCTTCCGCGCGTACGAGCGCGTGCTGAGCGCGGACCCGAAGAACGAGCGCGCGGCCCGGGCCCTCATCCCGATCTACGAGAGCGAGGGCAAGCACAACCGCCTCCCGCCGCTGTGGGAGGTCGTGTACCACCACGCGCCCGACGACGCGGCGAGGCTCGAGGTCCTCGCGACGCTGCGCACGCTCGCCGAGTCGCGCCTGGCCGACGCGGCCGGGGCGTTCGAGTACTCCGCGCGCGCGTTCGCGATCGCGCCGACCGACGAGGGGACCCGGGCCGCGTTCCTGGCGGCCGCGGACGCGGCCTCCGCGCACGAGGCCCTCGTCGAGCGGCTCCTCGCGCGGCTCGGCGCGATCGAGGAGGCCTCGGGCGCCGAGGAGGAGCGGCTCTGGCTGCGCCGTCGCATCGCCTCCATCGCGGGCGACCGCCTCGGCCGGACCGAACAGGCCATCGCGCAGCTGCGCGAGATCCTCGACGCGCAGCCGGACGACGCGGAGGCGGCCGGGGTGCTCACGGGCATCTACCGCTCCGCCGGCATGTACCGCGAGCTCCGCTCGCTGCTGCTCGGTCGGATCAGCCACGCCGCGGACGACGAGCAGACGCGGAGCCTGCTCGAGGAGCTCGCGCTCCTCGAGGAGACCGAGCTCGGCGACGTCGAGAGCGCGGCCGCGCGCTACCGCCAGATCCTGGAGCTCGACGCGCGCGACCGCTCGGCGCTCGCCGCGCTGGACCGGCTCG
>JAYRVK010001264.1:0-2141 GCA_041918555.1 Sandaracinaceae bacterium | reverse complement strand
GAGCGCGCGCGCTCCACGATCGTGATCGATCAGTTCGGGATGCCCGCCCCGCACCCGGACCTCGGCGTACCCACCGTCGTCGACGCCGCATGCTCGATCGGGGCGCTCGTCGATGGCGCCCCCGCCGCCTCGCGCGGCCTCGTCGCGTGCCTGAGCTTCCACCCGCGCAAGCTCCTCACGACCGGCGAGGGCGGCGCGTGCGTCACCGACGACGACGCGCTCGCCGACGCGCTGCGGGTGCTGCGCAACCACGGCCAGAAGGACGGCGGCTTCGCCCGACCCGCCGGCAACCAGCGGATGACCGAGCTGGCGGCGGCGATCGGGATCGCCCAGCTCGATCGGCTCGACGCGATCCTGGCCCGCCGCCGCGCGCTGGCCGCGATCTACCGGGAGGCGCTCGCGGGGCAGCGCGTCCAGGAGCCGCCACGGTCCGGGGTCGAGAGCAACTGCCAGACGTTCGGGGTCCTGGTCCGCGATCGCGACGCGACCATCGCGGCGCTCCGCGCGGACGGGATCGAGGCGGGCCGGCTCTCCTACGCGATGAACCGCCTCGGCTCGCTCGCCGGCCGCTTCCGCGCGGGCAGCGACGGGTTCGCCGTCGCCGAGGAGCTCGAGGACCGCGGCGTCGCGCTGCCGCTCCACCCCGCGATGTCCGACGACGACGCAGATCGCGTCGTCGCCTGCCTGCGGAGGCACCTGCCGTGAGCGATCCGGTGCTCCGCGTGAGCGGACTCGCCAAGACGTTCCGCATCGGGTTCTTCCGCACGAGGGTCGAGGCCGTCCGCGGCATCGACTTCGAGGTCCGACCCGGCGAGATCTTCGGGCTCCTCGGGCCGAACGGGGCCGGCAAGACCACGACGATCAAGATGCTCTTGCGGCTCATCTTCCCGTCCGCGGGGTCGATCGAGCTCCTCGGCGATCGCCACGGGCGCCCCGAGACGATGGCGCGGCTCGGCTACCTCCCCGAGAACCCGTACGTCTACCAGTACCTGAAGCCGCTCGAGTTCCTCGATCTCTGCGGCCGGCTCGCCGGCATGGATCGCGCTAATCGTCTTGCGCGGAGCCGCGCGATGATCGAGCGCGTGGGGCTCGGCCACGCCGTCGATCGCCCGATCGGCAAGTTCAGCAAGGGCATGATGCAGCGCATCGGCCTGGCGCAAGCTCTATTGCATGATCCACCTCTGCTCGTGCTGGACGAGCCGATGAGCGGCCTCGATCCGATCGGGCGAAAGGAGGTGCGCGATCTGATCCTCGAGCACCGCCGGCGCGGCAAGACCATCCTCTTCACCAGCCACATCCTCAGCGACGTGGAGCTCCTCTGCGACCGCGTGGGGATCCTGCAGAAGGGGCGGATGACGCACTACGGAAGGCTCGCGGAGCTGCTCCGGCCGGAGACTCGGCGCGTCGAGATCGTGCTGGGCGGTGCTTCGCCGGCGCTCGTCGAAGCGCTCGAGGAGATCGCGACCGAGGTGCGGCGCGTGGATGAGGAGCTCGTGGTGGTCGTCGAAGGCGCCGACGGAGGTCAGCCGGTGGTCGAGCGCGCGGTCGCGGAGGGAGCCCGCGTGGTGTCGGTGACGCCGGCGCGCGAGACCCTCGAGGACCTGTTCGTGCGCGACGCGCTCGCCGACGCGCCTTGACCCCCGCGCGGGCGAGCCGGAGAGTCGCGGGATGATCGAGCGGATCGGGCCGAGGGAGGCGAGGCGCCGGATGGAGACCGAGGGCTGGGTCTACCTCGACGTGCGCTCGGTCCCCGAGTTCGAGCAGGGCCACCCCGACGGCGCGTACAACGTCCCGCTCCTGCACCTCGCGACCGGCGGCATGGTCGCCAACGACGGCTTCCTCGACGCGGTGCGCCGGGCGTTCGCGGCCGAGGCGCGGATCGTGGTCGGCTGCCAGTCCGGGGTGCGATCGCTGCGGGCGGCGGAGATGCTCCTCGAGGCGGGCTTCGCCACGGTCGCGGATCAGCGCGCGGGCTTCGGGGGGGCGCGCGGCGCGTTCGGCGAGCGGACCGAGGCCGGCTGGCAGGACGAGGGCCTGCCGACGTCGACGGAGGCGGCCACCGGCCGCAGCTGGGAGGAGCTGTCGCGATGAGGGGGCTCGGCGAGCCCGTCCACCCAGCGCTCCCTTGGATCCGCCGGCTC
>JAYRVK010001263.1:0-1701 GCA_041918555.1 Sandaracinaceae bacterium | reverse complement strand
GATCGCTCCGCTGCGCGACGTAGCGCGTCTCCGGGGCGAGATCCGCGTAGGCCGCAGTGTTCAAGCCGCGCTCGACGCTCACCTCGGATCGGAACGGGATGAAGCCCTCGCGCGTGACGCTGAGCGCGTGCCGCCCGGCCTCGACGTCGCGCGGCGCGCTCCACGGCGAGGTGCCGGCGGGCGCTCCGTCGAGCATGACCTCCGCCCCGTCGTAGTTGGCGGTCAACCGCAGCGAGCCGGTCGTCGGCTCCGAGCGCGAGCGGGCACGCTCACTCTCGGCGCGCTCGCGCAGCGACGCGATGTGCGCCTCGAGCTGGGCCCGATCCGGTGGATCGACGCGGTCGCGGAGATAGGCCTGATAGCGCTCGATGGCCTGCTCGTACTCCGCGAGCTCCTCGTGCGCGCGGGCGATGTTGTACTGGAGGTCGGCGCTGGGCACGAGGCGCGCCGCGAGCTCGAAGCTCTGGATCGCCTGCCGATACTGGTGGCTCCGGAACTGCTCGAGACCCGCCACGAAGTGCTCCCGGGCCTGACGAGTCGCGTCGAGGTCCTCCGGCGCGGGACCCTCGAGCGGCGCCTCCGCCTCCTGCGCGAGCGCGCGAAGCGGGAGCACCGTGAGCGCGGCCACCGCCGCGATCGCACCGTAGCGACGCACCGCACCAGAGGATACCGAAGCCGCACGGTCGGGGTCCACCTGCTATGCTCCGGACGATGCCCCGCCGCTCCCTCGTGCTCTCCCTCGCCGCCGTCGCGCTGCTCGTGATCGCCGCGCTCGCCGAGGCGCAACCGTCCCCGCCGACCGGCCCCGTCGACCTGTTCGAGGCCGCGGGCCGCCTCCGCGGCACCGCGGTCTCGGTGCCGCCGCGCGCGCTCGCCGTGATCCCCGAGCGCCACGTCGATCGCCTGATCCGGGTGACCGACGACCTCGCCCGGATCGAGCCGCAGTTCGACGATCTCGCGCGCGGCGCGGGCCTCACGTCGCGGACCTCGATCCAGCTGGTCACCCGCGAGGCGAACCTCCCGATCTTCGTCCAGAAGACCGACGCGACGGTGTCCACCGTGCTGCAGCTCGAGCTCGGGCAGCGCATCGAGGTGCGGGGCGTGCTGTTCGAGCGCGGCAGCCGCTACCTGTTCGTCGCGTCCGACGTGCGGACGTTCGCGCCTCGCCGACGGCCCGAGTGAGCCAGGCCTGGCGGATCTTCTGCGATGACGCGCAGCTCGCCGTCGAGTGCGCGCGCGTCGCCGAACCGCTCGGGATCGCGGTCGAGCCTTCGATCGGCGAGCGGCCCCTCGCGCGCGCGGCGGGTGCGGCGGGGAACGTCGCCGTCGCGCTCGCGGCCGCCCCCGACCCGGTCGAGCTCGTCCGAGTCGCCACCGTCCGCGCCGCCTCGAGCCCGCTCCCGCTCGCGGTGGTCACCGCCGGTCCAGGCGGCGCCCGCGCGCGCGTGCTGGCTGGCGATCTCGGGCTCGTCACCGTCGAAGAGATCGAGCCGCTGATGTCGGTGCTCGCGCTCCTCTCGGCGGGCGCCGAGGCGCCGTGGACGGCGGCCATCCGCGCGCTCAGCCCGCTCGATCGCGCGCGTCTCGGCGCCCTCGAGACACAGCGCGGCGGCGGTCGCGGAGAGCCCCCGGACGACGGCCGGATAGCGGGGGGGCCCCGCCCCCGCGCCCACCCCGTGGCCCGGGGGCGGCCCGGCCCCG
>JAYRVK010001262.1:0-5220 GCA_041918555.1 Sandaracinaceae bacterium | reverse complement strand
GGAGCGGCGCGCAACGAATCTTGCGCGTCTCGATCGAGGGGCTCTCGTCCGCGTCGCCCGTGCGCGCGAGCGAGGCCTGCCTCGCGCTCGCCGTCCTCTTCGACGGGTGACTCAACGAGGGGGCCGGGTCGGGCGGGCGTCCGGGGCCGGCGCCGGCGAGACGATCACCTCGGCGGGCTCGGCCGCCACCGTCACGCCCTCGGGGAGGGGCCGCAGCCGCACGGGCAGCGCCTGCGCGCCGGCCGCCGGGTCGAGGCCGGTCGCGTCGACGAACGGGATCACGCGCCGCGGGTGCAGCTCCTCCACCACCGCGCGCGGGCCACGCAGGGTGATGGTCGCGTGCGTGGGCCGCAGCACGAGGCCCGTCGCGCCGAGGACCACGATCTCCACGTCCTCGAGGGTCCGGTGCCCCTCCTCCGCCTCCACGAGGATCGTCACCGTCACGGTGTCGGCGCCCTCGTAGTGGACGTGGGCGGGGAGCGGCATCAGCGGCACGCGGAAGTCGTGCTCCCCGGCCGTCAGCGCGCCGACGTCGACGGGCTGCGTGCGCACGCGCGAGAGCTCGCGGACCTCGCCGACCGCGCCGCGCACCGTCGCGCTCGACGGCTGGACCGTGGTGCGGACCCGGGTGAACCCCTCGGCGACGACGCCCTCGACCACCGCGTCAATGCGGAAGCGGCGCTCCTCCTGGGCGGCCCACTCGATCGGGATCGCGGTCGGCTCGACGCGGTCCACGGTGACGCCAGGGGGCAGATCGAACTGGCTCGGCTCGATGTAGAAGAACCGCTCCTGGAACCCCGCCGGGATCACGATCTCGTCGAGGGTCTCGGAGCGCACGGCGTTCACGAGCGCCCGCGAGCCCGACAACGTGACGTGCACCTGCTCGGGGACGTCGCTGACGAGGACGAAGCCCGACCGCGTCGGCGCCTCGAGGCGCACGCTGACGATCCCGGTGTCGTCGGAGGTCCCGCGCATGACGAAGAGCACGAGCGAGCCCACGATCGCGATCAGCTTGAGCCCGATGTTCTCGGTGAAGATGCGCCGGACGAGCCCCGGCGCGGGGCGCTTCGTGGTCACGGCGTGCCCTCTTCGGCCGCGACGTTCGGGCTCGACGTGGTGCTGGGATCGGGCGCGGGGACCTCGCCCGGCGAGGACGTCGGGACCTTGCCCGTCGTCTCCTTGGCCCGCCGCGCGCGGTCCTTCGGCGTCGCCGGCGCCTTCTTCGCCGCGGGCGTCTCGAACAGCCCGACCAGCGTCTTGCGCAAGGTGTTCGTGTCCAGGTCGCGCACGATGTTGCCGCCGTAGCAGAGGCTCACGCTCCCGCGCTCCTCGCTCACCACGACCACCACCGCGTCGGTCTCCTCCGAGATCCCGATCGCGGCGCGGTGCCGCGTCCCGAGCGTGCGCTCGAGCTTCGTCGTCTCGGTGAGCGGCAAGAACACGCCCGCTTGCCAGACGCGCGCGTCGCGGATCACCACCGCTCCGTCGTGCATCGGGTTCTCGTAGCTCGGGACGAAGATGCTGTAGAGCAGCTCCTTCGAGACCGCCGCGTCGAGCTTCGTGCCCTCCTCGATGAACTCGTCGAGGGCGGCGTCCCGCTCGAACACGATCAGCCCGCCGATGCGCTTCTGCGCGAGCGCGGCCGACGCCTTCACGACCTCCTCGATCACCTGTGACTCGCGCGCGCTCCCCCGCGTGAGCCACTTGCGCGAGCCGACGCGCATCAGCGCGCGCCGGATGTCGTTCTGGAAGATCACGACGATGATCAGGACGACGTACGTGAGGAGCGAGTCGAGGATCGACCAGAGCGTGATGAAGCCGAGCCGCCGCGCGAAGTTGTAGACGAGGAAGACGAGCACGAGCCCGATCCCCATCTGCATCGCGCGCGTCCCGCGCAGGAGCAACAGGACGCGGTAGAGGATGTACGCGACGAGCGAGATGTCGACGAGATCGGTCGCCACCCGCAGCGCGTCGCGGTTGGCGAACTGGTGCAGGTAGACGGCGAGGTCCTGCCACATCAGCGCATCGCCTCCGTGACCCGCGCCGCCTGGACGGAGGGGAACACGTCGTGGACGCGCACCGCCGCGCAGCCCGCGCGCGCCGCCGCGGCGACCGCCGCGAGGCTCCCGCCCAGGCGCGCGTCCGGCGGGGGCGCCTCGGCGCCCGCGGCGGTCATCGCCCCGGCGATGAAGGACTTGCGCGACGCGCCCACGAGCACCGGGTATCCCGTCTCGACGAACGCGTCCAGATTGCCGAGCAAGCGCGCCGACTGCTGCGCGGTCTTCGCGAAGCCGAGGCCCGGGTCGATCCAGATCGCCCGCCGCGGCACCCCGCGGGCCACCGCGCGCTCGACCTGCGCCCGGAGCTCGTCGATCACCTCGCCGACCAGATCTCCGTAGGCCGTGGTCGTCGCGTCCACGCGCCCGCGCCCGCGCGAGTGCATGATCACGAGCTCCGCGCCGCCCTCGCGGACCGCGTCGAGCAGCGCCTCGTGCGGCGCGCCCGAGACGTCGTTCACGACCGTCGCGCCCGCGGCGATCGCGGCGAGCGCGACCTCGCCCTTCACGGTGTCGACGCTGACCGGCCGCCCGAGCGCGACGACGCGCTCGATCACGGGGACCACCCGGCCGAGCTCCTCGTCGACCGACACGCGCTCGAAGCCGTCTCCGTAGGTCGCGCCGGGCGGGCGCGAGCTCTCGCCGCCCACGTCGATCACGTCGGCGCCCTCCGCGAGCATCCGCTCGGCGTGGGCCAGCGCGGCGTCGACGCCCGCCCATCGGCCTCCGTCGCTGAACGAGTCGGGGGTCACGTTGAGCACGCCCCACACCGCGCATACACGACGCCCGCGGGGGGCGACTTCGTCCCGCGCGGGCGTTCGTGCTGTCGGCGCCAGCGGAGCGCGCGCCACCCCCCTCATTCGCTCACCCTCCCGACGGAACCTCCCGCGGACGCGGCTGGAAGATCGATCCCTTGCGGCGCTCCTTCTTCTCCTTCGCCTTCTCGGCGTAGGTCGGGATGCGCACGTGCTGCCGCGTCGGCAGATCCTTGCCGCCCATCAGCGCCTCGAGCTCCTCGCGATCGAGCGTCTCGCGCTCGAGCAGGGCCTCCGCGATGGCGTCGAGCTTGTCGAGGTGCTCGGTCATCATCGCCCGCGCGCGCTCGTACTGCTCCTGGACGATCTTCTTGACCTCGTGGTCGATCTCCTGAGCCGTCTGCTCCGAGTACTCCTTGCTGCGGAACGACGGGCCCATCGTGAAGGGCGACTCGTCGCGCTCTCCGAACGCGAGCGGGCCGAGCGCGCTCATGCCCCACGAGGTGACCATCTTGCGCGCGAGGCTCGTGGCCTTGCTGAAGTCGCTCGAGGCGCCGCTCGTGAGCTCCTTGAACTTGAGCTCCTCCGCGATGCGACCGCCGAGCGACATCGCGATCGTGTCCTCGCACCACTCCTTGCTGCGCGTGTGCGGGTCGTTCTCGGGCAGCATCTGCGTGACGCCGAGCGCGGGACCGCGCGGGATGATGGTGACCTTGTAGACCGGGTCGCCGTCCTTGGTGAGCCACGCGATCAGGGTGTGCCCCGCCTCGTGCCACGCGGTCGTGCGCTTCTCGCGCTCGGTCATCGCCATCGAGCGCCGCTCCGAGCCCATCAGGACCTTGTCCTTGGCCATCTCGAAGTCGAGCATCCCGACGAAGTCCTTGTCCTGCCGCGCGGCGAGGAGCGCCGCCTCGTTGACGAGGTTCTCGAGGTCCGCGCCGGAGAAGCCGGGCGTGCCGCGTCCGAGGATCTCGAGGTCGACGTCCTCGGCGAGCGGGACCTTGCGCGTGTGCACCGCGAGCACGCCCTCGCGGCCCTTGAGGTCGGGGCGCGGGACGACGATGCGGCGATCGAAGCGGCCCGGCCGCAGGATCGCGGGATCGAGCACGTCCGGGCGGTTCGTGGCCGCGACGATGATCACGCCCTCGCTGGCCTCGAAGCCGTCCATCTCCACGAGGAGCTGGTTGAGCGTCTGCTCGCGCTCGTCGTGCCCACCGCCGAGGCCGCTGCCGCGGTGGCGGCCGACCGCGTCGATCTCGTCGATGAAGATGATGCAGGGCGCGTGCTTCTTGCCCTGCTCGAAGAGGTCGCGGACGCGGCTCGCGCCGACGCCGACGAACATCTCCACGAAGTCGGAGCCCGAGATGCTGAAGAAGGGCACGCCCGCCTCGCCCGCGATCGCGCGCGCGAGGAGCGTCTTGCCGGTGCCGGGCGGGCCCATCAGGAGCACGCCCTTCGGGATCCGGCCGCCGAGGCGCTGGAACTTCTTCGGGTCCTTGAGGAACGCGATGATCTCTTCGCAGTCGTCCTTCGCCTCGTCGACGCCCGCGACGTCCGCGAAGGTGACCTTGTTCTGCGACTCGTTCAGCAGGCGCGCGCGCGACTTGCCGAAGCTCATCGCCTTGCCGCCCGAGGCCTGCAGCTGCCGCATGAAGAAGAAGAAGATCACGAGCAGGAAGATCATCGGGAGCCACGTCACGAGGACGCTGGTCCACATCCCGTTCGAGTCCGCCTCTTCGGTGCGGAACGGGATCGGAGGCTCGCGCTCGCGGAGCATCCGCTCGAGCCGCGGCACGCTCCGGCTGTTCGCGTCGGTCGTGCGCGTCTCGCGGCGCTCGTGCTCGTCGATGTAGACGAACTGCACGTCCGTCGTGAGCTCGTGCGGACGGAGCTCCACCGACTCGACCTGGCCGCGCTCGACGGCGGTCACGAAGTCGGAGTAATCGACGTGGCGCGGTGGGTCCTCGTTCGTCACCAGCTGGTAGATGGCGACGAACATCAAGATGAGGAGGACCCAGAGGAGCAGGGTCTTGTGGCTTTGCTTCACGCGGACCTCTCTGGGGCCGACCGTCTAGCTAGCACAGTCATTGCAGCCCATCAATCTCTGCGGCCCCTCGGCGCGCATGAAAACCCCAAAAATTCTCCACGTGGTCCGTGGTACTCGCGGCGGCGCGCGTTCATTCCTCTCCCCTCCGGCTGCGGGTCACGCGATCGTCGTCGTACACGGCGGTGATCATGGCGCCCTCGACGCGCGCGAGGAGCCCCCCCGCGAGCAACGCCTCCTCGCCGCGCAGGAGCGCCGCGAGGTGGGCGCGCTTGGCCGGCCGGCCGGTGAGGCCCTCGATCCAGCGCTGGATCGCCCGGGCGCGGATCGGCGCCTCGCCCGCGATCGGCAGGCCCGCGGGGGT
>JAYRVK010001261.1:0-3881 GCA_041918555.1 Sandaracinaceae bacterium | reverse complement strand
GGGACCCGGGGCTGGTGGGGCCCCCGCCCCCACGTTATCCCACCTATCGCCGTGCGGTCGTGGTTCGTGGTCGTGGCCGCCGCCTACTCCGACGCTGGCGCCGCGACGACACCGATGGTGCTCCGCGACCACGCCTTCGTGGTCGCGAAGAACCAAGCGCGGCCCACGAACACCCCTCTGCTCGCGCGGATCTGGGGGAACCTACAAGGTCACACCGTCGAAGACAGCACCACAGTCGCCTACTCACGGCGCTCGGGACGGCTCGTCTTCGACAAGCGCGAGGACGGCACATGGTTCTTCCCCGGCGGCCCCCCGGAGGATCTCGTCGCGCTGGCGGAGAGCCTCAAGCCGCGCCCGGCCGCGGTCTCCGAGGACTACGTCTTCGTGACCTTCCACCAGTCGTACGCCTACGAAGACTTCATCGAGGGGATCCGTCCGAGAGTGATCGAGGGTGAGGGCGACGCCCCGACCCTCAGCTACGTGCTCGAGGACGGCGTCTTTCTGCGCGCGGCAGGCGCCGCAGTACGGCTTGCGGGCTTCAATGGGACGATCGATCAGCTCTGTCGCCTCCCACGTGAGGAGCGGGTGAGGGTGTTCGCGGACGCGCCCCCCTATGGGGTGTTCATCGACGAGATCAATCGCGGCAACGTGTCCCGGATCTTCGGCGAGCTCATCACCCTGATCGAGGAGGACAAGCGACTCGGGGCCGCGGGCGAGCTCATCGTCACGCTGCCCTACTCGCGCCGGCGCTTCGGAGTCCCTCCCAACCTCTGTCTCGTGGGGACCATGAACACCGCCGACCGCTCGGTCGAGGCCCTCGACACGGCGCTGCGCCGGCGGTTCTCCTTTTTCGAGTGTGCCCCCGACCCCGAGGTCCTCGGGAGCACGGTCGTCGAGGGCGGAATCGACCTCGCGCGACTGATGCGCACCATCAACGAGCGCCTCGAGCTGCTCCTGGATCGCGATCACCGGATCGGCCACGCGCACTTCATGCCCGTGGTCGACGCACCGACGATTGAGACGCTCAAGCAGGTGTTCGCGCTGAGCATCCTCCCCCTCCTGGCCGAGTACTTCTACGCGGACTTGGGACGCGTCGGCCTCGTGCTGGGCGAGGCGTTTGTCCGCCCAGCGGGCCGGCAGACGTCGCTCTCCGCGTTTCCCCACGAAGCCGCGGACCAGCTTGCGGGGCGAACGTCGTACCGCCTCACCTCGATCGACAGCCTCACGACGGCGGACTTCCGGAGCGTCTACGAGTCGGTGCGCTGAACCGTGCGCATGACCGTACAGGTGTTCGAGCACTCGACCGTGCGCGTGGGGGAGCCGCTCCGTACGCCCGGCGGAGGAGACCGCGCACTCACCACGGCACACCACGCGGCACTCGCGGCGTTCGCCGATCGAACGCGCGACCGGTACCTGAGCTGCGGTCGCTTCACCGTGCGCTTCCGATCGCACGTGGGGCTCATTCAGCTCGGCGAGCTCGGAATCGAGATCCTCCCGAAGGCGGACCGAGCGGAGCAGGGGCAGCACGACCGATGGCACCGCGCTCTCGTGCGGATGCTCCGCGTCGTGGGCGACCTCGGGCTCGAAGCCCACGACGAGGCGTCGCTCCGGCTGGATCCGGGTCGGTTGTTCGACGTCTTCATCGGTCATTTCGTCGACGAGTGCGAGCGGCTCGTCCACGAAGGGTTGGTGAAGGGTTACCGCACCGAGGAGGGCAATCGGACAGCCTTTCGCGGGCGACTGCGGGTCACCGAGCACGTCCGACACAACGCGGTGAACGCCTCCCGCTTCTACGTGGCGAGCCCCGTGTACGATCATCACAACCTGCTGAATCTCGCGCTCCACGAAGCGCTCCGACTGGTGGAAGGGCTCCCGATCGCGACCGAGGGTCGAGCCCGCGCACGCGCCATCCGTCAGGTGTTTCCCGAGCTGCCGCCCTGGCGGCCAGACGGGATGGCCCTGGAACGCCATCGCCTCACGCGCAACACCGCTCGGTACCGAAAGGCTCTACGACTAGCGCAACTCATCTTGCTTCATCTCGCTCCCGACGTGCGGCACGGCGACACACCGATGCTCGCGTTGCTCTTCGACATGAACGCGCTCTGGGAGCGGTACGTGGCGGCGACCGCGCGCCGCGTCCGGCTCCCGGGTCTGGAGGTGCGTGCCCAGGACGCGAGACCGTTCTGGCGGAGCGAGAGCGGGACTCGACCGCTTCGACCCGATCTCACGGTCCGCGATCTGGCGACGGGCACCGTCGTATTGGTCGTGGACACGAAGTGGAAGCTGCCGACGCAGGGGCAACCGAGCAGCGCCGACGTGAAGCAGATGTTCTGCTACCACGAGCTGTTCGACTGCTCTCGCTCGCTCCTCGTCTATCCGGCGACGAGCACCTCGCGCGGTCCGACCGTCGGCCGCTTCTTCACCCGGGACCACCGCTGCGAGCTGGCCTTCATCGGAATCGACGACGCTCCCCGCGAGCTCGCCGACGCGCTGCAGCGCGCCGTGTCCGTCGGTTCATGAGTGTCCACGACGCGCTAGGTGACCTCGGCGTCGTGCGCGCCCGCGCCCGTCATGGGTGCCCGACCACGGTAGTGGGCGATGGTACCCCGCGGTACCGTTCCCTCGATGCCCGATCGCCTCCTCGTCGATCGCCCCGGCCTGCGGGTGCACGCGGGGCCGCCGGTGCGCCTCACGGGGCCGGCGGAGACGCTCGCTTCCATCGAGGCGGCGCACGCGGCGATCGAGTCGCCCCACGTGCCGCGCTTGCGCCGTCGGGGGGACGCGCTCGAGGTCGAAGCGCCCGCCTGCGCGGGCTTGGACGAGGTGGTGCCGCGGCTGCGTGACAAGATCCCTTACGGGCTCGCGGTCGCGTTCAACGAGCTCCTCATGGACGCGACCGAGGCGGGGCACCGCGCGGGCCTCGCGCTCGGGGCCCTCGCGTGGTCGAGCGTGCTCGCGGGGCCGGACGGCCAGCTCTGGCTGCTCGGGTTCGGCTTCGACGAGGCCGCGCGGCCGGCGCCGACCGAGCCGGGGGCGTGCGTCGCGCCGGAGCTCGCGCTCGGGCTCGCGGCGTCGCCCGCGTCCGACGTGTTCGTGCTGCACGCGATGCTGCGGACGCTGCTCCCGTTCTCCGAGCTCCCCGCGAGCTACGCGGCCGCGCTCACGCCCGCGGGGCGCAGCTCGTCGCTCCACGCGGCGATGATGTCGCTCGCGCAGCGCGCCCTCGCGCCAGATCCCGCGCTCCGGCCCGCGAGCGTGGCCGAGCTGCGCGCGCTCTACCGCGCGATCCGCCCGCTCGCGCCGGACATGCCCGAGGCCGACGACGCGGGCCTCGCGCGCGTCGTGGCGAGCGCCGTCGCCGAGCTCACGGGGACCGCGCGGCTGCGCGTCGACGCGCACGCGCGCACGCTCGCGCTCGGCGACGCGGCGGCGATCGAGCTCGCGTCGAAGGCGCTCTCGTGGCGGCTCGTCGAGCGGCTCCTCGCGGCGCACGCGGACGCGCCCGGGGTGCCGCTGACCCCCGACCAGCTCGTCGACGCGGGCTGGCCGGGCGAGCGGATCCTCCCGGACGCGGCGCGCACGCGCCTCTACACCGCGATCCGGAGCCTGCGGCGCATGGGCCTCGAGGCCGTCCTGTGGAGCCGCGACGGGGGCTACCTCCTCGATCCGGCGCTGCGGGTGGAGCGGGCGCGATGAAGAACATCTCAGATCGCCTCAGGAGCGCGCTCGGCCGGCCGGTCGTAGCTTCTCCTCGTCCGAAGAGGAGACCGACGATGCACGCCACCGCCCGCACGACCGAAGCCCCCTGGACCCTGATCGCGCGCGCCGCGGGGAGCCCGCGCGCCTGGCCGAAGAAGGTCCGCGAGCTCGCGCGCGCGCTC
>JAYRVK010001260.1:0-3356 GCA_041918555.1 Sandaracinaceae bacterium | reverse complement strand
GGCGGCGTCGCCGACGGGGGCGGCGTGAGCGACGTCGACTCCGGCGGGAGCTCGGACGGGGGCGCGGACGCGGACGGCGGCGGCGACGTCGACGCGAGCCTCCCGGGCGACGACGCGGGCTCGATGGACCTCGACGCGGGCTCGATGGACCTCGACGCGGGCTCGATGGACCTCGACGCGGGCTCGATGGACCTCGACGCCGGGCCAGGCATGGACGGCGCGGTCCCGCCAGGGGACGCGGGGAGCGACGCCGGCTTCGACGCGGGGACCGACGCCGGCTTCGACGCCGGGCCGCCCGCGATGTGCGTGACGGACGCCGACTGCGCGCCGCTCGTCGCGTGCACGACCACGCGGCTCATCACCCAGACGTACACGTGCGCGCGCGGCTTCTGCCTCGAGAACGCGCCCACCTTCGAGGACTGCGCGGCGCGCGACTCCGACACGTGCAGCGGCGACGCCGTCGTGTCGACGCGCGGGACGTGCGACGCGTCGAGCCTCGCGTGCGTCACGGCGACCACCACCACGCCGTGCGCGTCGCCGATGTGCGACGCGTCGGGCAGCTACGTCACCGAGTCGTGCGGTGGAGGCGTGTGCCGGGCGACCTCGAGCGGCTGCGCGCCGGGCGTCTCGACGACGTGCAGCGGCGCCACGTACCGCGTGACCACGCGGGGCTGCGACACCGCGACCGGATGCACCGCGTCGACGGTGAGCTCCTCGTGCAGCGCGGGGCGTCCGGAGTGCACCGGCTCCGGCTCGACCCTGACCCACGTGACGTACACGGCCGCGTGCAACGCGGGGGGGACCGATTGCCTGGCCGGTGGCACGCCGACCAACACGCGCTGCGCGGCGCCCACGGACAGCTGCTCGAGCGGGACGCTGACGCGCTACACCGCGACGTGCGACCCCGCGGCCGGCTGCGACAGCACCTCCGCCAGCCGGACGTGCTCGGTGAGCCGCCCGTTCTGCGCCGGGCTCGAGTACACGACCTACGCGCCGGCCTGCGCCGACGCGAGAACCTGTGACCCCACCGGGGCCCCGACGACGACGACGTGCACCGCCCCAGCGGACTCGTGCTCGAGCAACGTGCTCACCGACAACACCGCGACCTGCAGCGCCGTGTCCGGGTGCGACGTGACGACCACCATGAGAGACTGCGCGGCCGCGAGCCGGACCAGCTGCTCGGGCAGCGTGTTCAGCTTCGTCAACGGCTACTGCGCGAGCGGCCGGTGCGACTCCACGTCCGGCTCGGTCGATTGCGTCGGCGGCGGTTCGGCGTGCCTCGACGACACCACGGTCCTGAGCTGCACCGGCGGGCGCTTCAGGTGCGCCACGAGCGGGTGCTCGGGCGGCTGCACCGTCACGGCCTGCCGCCGGGGCTTCACCTGCCGCGGCGGCGTCTGCGCGCTGTAGGGACCTACCCGCGCACGAGCCGCAGGAGCCACTGCGTGCTCGTGCCGGGCGCCGCCTCGCGGCGCTCCACCTCGCGGAGCCTCGGCGCGGCCTCGGCGAGGACGCGCGCGGCGTCCTCGGCGACGTCGTTGCGGTAGTGCTCGAGCGCCGCGGTCGATCGCTCGGCCCGCGCCGCTCGCGCGCGCGTCCGCGCCAGGCCGAACGCCGCGTCGTCGACCACGAGGAGCTCCCCGTTCGATCGCAAGGCGCGTTGCGCCCCCGCGGCGAACGCCCGCGGATCGACGAGGTGGTTCCAGCTCCGCAGGACCAGCAGGTGATCGAGCGACTCCGGCGCGGCGCGCGCGGCCCACGCCTCGGCGGTCTCGAGGGTCACCCGCGGGTCGCGCCGCGCCTCGACGACGCGGGGATCGGGGTCGATCGCCGCGTACCGGATCGCGGCGCCGCGCGCGGCGAGCACCTCGGCGTAGCGGCCGTGCCCGCAGCCCACGTCGAGCACGTCGCCCGCGAGGCGCGCGAGGAGCTCGCGGACGCGCGCGTCGTCCCGCGCGAACGGGTCGGCGTCGAGGCGCGGCTCGAAGAGGCCGGTGCAGCGAGGCCGCTCCGGGCACCCCTCGCAGAGCGCGCTCCGCTCGAGGGGGCGCAGGTCGCGGCCGAAGTCGTCCGGCGCGTCCTTGTCGGGCGCGACGTCGAGGTAGACCTGCCCGCGGGCGTGCTTGATCGCGGCGATCTCCGCGTCGGAGAAGTCCCGCGTGTCGGCGCGGAAGCGCGCGACGCGGCCGCCGTGCCGGACGAAGAGGTCGCGGCCCGCGTCCCACGGCGTGACGCCGTCCGCGAGGAGCGGGCACGCGTCGGGCGGCGACGGCACGTTCGCGACGTGTACGTAGGAAAAGGAATTGCCCCGCGGCCGATCCGGGATCGGCGCGAGCTCACCGTGGCCGAGGACCTCGTGATAGCCGCGGTAGAGCCCGGGGCACGGCCCGCTCGCGCTGCACCCGCGGCAGCTCGCCTCGGGCTGCACCTTGTTGCGGTCGTCGACCGGGTAGTAGTCGGGCTCGCCGACCTCGATCATCGTCGCGAAGCGGTGGGTCTTGAGGTCATCGAAGCAGTCCTCGTAGCCGCGCAGGAGGCAGAGGGGGATCGCGCCGTGCGTGATGCGCGTCACGCCGAGCGCGCGGCCGTAGTCGATCGCCTCGCGCACCCTCTCGGCGACGAGCGTCACGCGCGGCATCAGGTGCTCGAAGAGCGCGGCGCCGCCGCCCTTGGGCTCGACCATCGAGTACTTGAGGCGCACGTCCTCGTACGGGCGGATCGCGTCGACGAGGCCGCGCAGGTGCTCGACGTTGTGGCGCGTGATCACGCAGTTGACGGTGAAGTCGAGGCCGCGCCCGCTCAACACGCCGATCGCGCCGAAGGTCTGCTCGAAGGCCTCCGAGCGCACCATCAGGTCGTGGACCTTCGCGGTCCCGCCGTGGAGCGAGAGGTACACGTAGCGCAGCCGCCGCGCGACGAGCTTCTCGACGAGCGCCGGGTAGCTGAGCATCCGGCCGTTCGTCACGAGGCCGAAGTCCATGTCGAGCCGCGCGACGTGCGTGGCCCACGCGAGGAGCTCCGGGCGGATGGTCGGCTCGCCGCCGCTCAGCACGACCATGCGGTGCCCGAGCTGCCTCGCGCGCTCGATCTTCGCGTGGACCTCGGCCGCCTCGGCGTCGACGTGGCGGACGTCGAGGGTGTGACAGAACGAGCAGTGGTCGTTGCAGCCGTAGCCGACCTTGATCAGCGCCTTCACTCGCTGCTCAGCATGGCACGGTGCGTGTACGATCGAGCGGCCATGAGGCGAAGGTGCCAGCTCGTGCCACTCGTCGCGGCGGCGGCGGCGCTGCTCCCGGGCTGCTTCCTGTTCCACGGGACGGGGGATCCTCCGCGCCCCACGCCCGTGGCCGACGCGG
>JAYRVK010001259.1:0-1538 GCA_041918555.1 Sandaracinaceae bacterium | reverse complement strand
CGCGCTCTACAAGCTCTGGATCCGCGGGCGCAACGGCCACGAGGAGGCGAAGGCCGATCCGTACGCGATCCACCAGGAGACGCCGCCCAAGAGCGCGTCGATCCTGTGGGAGCACGACTACGACTGGCGCGACGCCGCGTGGATGAAGGAGCGCGCGAAGCGCAACGCGACGAGCGCGCCGATGGCGATCTACGAGGTGCACCTCGGCTCGTGGCGCCGCGTCCCCGAGGAGGACGCGCGGCCGCTGACCTACCGGGAGCTCGCCGCGCAGCTCCCGCAGTACGCCGCCGAGCAGGGCTTCACGCACGTCGAGCTCCTGCCCGTGATGGAGCACCCGTTCGGCGGCTCGTGGGGCTACCAGGTCACGGGGTACTTCGCGCCGACGAGCCGCTTCGGGACGCCCGAGGACTTCATGGCCCTCGTCGACGCGCTCCACCAGCACGGCGTCGGCGTGATCCTCGACTGGGTCCCCGCGCACTTCCCGACGGACGCCCACGGCCTCGCGCGCTTCGACGGCACGAACCTCTACGAGCACGAGGATCCGCGGCTCGGGTTCCACCCCGACTGGCGCTCCGCGATCTTCAACTACGGCCGCCACGAGGTGCGCGCGTTCCTCGTGTCGAGCGCGCGCTACTGGCTCGAGGTCTTCCACGCGGACGGCCTGCGCGTCGACGGCGTCGCGTCGATGCTCTACCTCGACTACTCGCGCGCCGAGGGCGAGTGGATCCCGAACCCCGACGGCGGGCGCGAGAACTACGCGGCGATCGACTTCCTGCGCCAGCTCAACGAGTCCGTCTACGCGTCGTGCCCGGGCATCCAGACCATCGCGGAGGAGTCGACGTCGTGGCCGATGGTCTCGCGCCCGACCTACATGGGCGGGCTCGGGTTCGGGCTCAAGTGGGACCTGGGGTGGATGCACGACACGTTGCGCTACCTCCAGCGCGATCCGGTGCACCGGCGCTTCCACCACAACGAGATCACCTTCCGCTCGCTCTACGCGTTCCACGAGAGCTTCGTGCTGCCGCTGAGCCACGACGAGGTCGTGCACGGCAAGGGCTCGCTCCTGAACAAGATGCCCGGCGACCGCTGGCAGAAGTTCGCGAACCTGCGGCTCCTGTTCGCGTACATGTACTCGCAGCCGGGGAAGAAGCTGTTGTTCATGGGCTCGGAGCTCGCGCAGTGGCGCGAGTGGAGCCACGACGTGAGCCTCGACTGGCACCTGCTCGAGGAGCCGGCCCACGAGGGCGTCCAGCGCCTCGTGCGCGATCTCAACCGCGCGTACGCGACGCTGCCCGCGCTCCACGCGCGGGACCCCGAGCCCCGCGGCTTCGAGTGGATCGACGGGAGCGACGCCGAGCGCAGCGTGCTCTGCTACGCGCGCTGGGGCGAGGAGGGCGACGCGCCCGTCGTCGTGGTGGTGAACTTCACGCCGGTGGTCCGGCACGATTACCGCGTCGGGGTCGCGCGCGCGGGCGCGTGGGAGGAGGTCCTGAACACCGACGCCGAGGCCTACGGCGGGAGCGGGGTCGGGAACCTCG
>JAYRVK010001258.1:0-5167 GCA_041918555.1 Sandaracinaceae bacterium | reverse complement strand
CGCGAGCGACGCGGACTGCGCCGGCCTCGCCGCGCCGGCGTGTGCGCGCGTCGAGTGCTCTCCCTCGGGCAGTTGCTTCGCCGCCCCCGACCACGACGCCTGCGCGCCCGGGAGCGTCTGCGACCCGCGCGCCGCAGCGTGTATACCGAGCACGTCGTCTTGCGACCGTCCGGGCGCGTGGTCGACCCCCGTCGCGCTCCCGCTCGGCATCAACGGCCCCCGCAACGAGTACGGCCCGAGCCTCTCGGCCGACGGGCTCACCCTCTACTACACGCGCATGGAGGGCGACACGAGCCAGATCCTCGTCGCGCGGCGCGACCAACCGACGGGCGACTTCGGTCCGCCCGAGCCGGTCCCGTCGCTCGCCGCGATGGACGCGGGCGAGCCGTCGATCACCGCGAACGGCCGGACGCTCCTCTTCGCGCTGCGCCCGACCTCGGCCTTCTCCGAGCTGTGGAGCGCACCGATCGACGACGCGGGCGTGGTCGGCGCGCCCACCCCGCTGGCGTTCGTACGGCTCGACGGCGAGTACGCCTCGGCGCCCGATCTCAGCGAGGACGAGCTCACGCTCGTCTTCGTCTCGGCCCCCGGCGGCCCCGAGCGCCTCGCGATCGCGGAGCGGAGCGACCGGACGCAGGCGTTCGGCGCGCCGGTCCATCTGGACGTCGCGGACATGGCCGGAGGGAACGTCGGCTGGCCCGCGATCTCGGCCGACGGGCTCGAGGTGGTCTTCGAGGCGGATCCCGGCGACGGCTTGAACCTCGACCTCTACGCGATGCGGCGCCCGACGCGGACCGAGCCCTTCGGCCCGCCGGAGCTCCTCGACGAGGTGAACTCCATGCACCTCGATGGCGACGCCGATCTGAGCTACGACGGGACCTCGCTGTGGCTGACGAGCGCGCGCCTCGGAGGCACCGGCGGCGTCTGGGACCTCTGGGTCGCGACGCGCACCTGCCTGGACTAGCGGATGGTGACGAGCCGCTCGAAGATCGTGCGTCGGTTGCCGTCGCTGTCGGTCGCGATGATCTCGACGAGCCGCGGGCACTCCCGCGGCGGACCGAAGTCGTAGCTGCCCGAGAACCCGACCCGGTCGCAGCCGGGGTAGCCGGGCCACGCGGCGCACACGTCGGGGCGCGAGTCGCCGTAGCGGAGCGGCACCGTGACGAGCTCGTCGATGCGCGCCTCGACCGACACGACGCCGCGGTTGTCGAGCGCCCAGCCGTGGATCGACGTCGCGCCCGGACCGATCGTGTCGAGCGGCGAGTCGAGCCACCCGAAGGGCGGGATCGAGGCGTTCAGCGCGGCGGCCTCGGCCTGGATCGTCCCGAGCGAGCCGAGCAAGAGGTAGGCGCGCGCGTGCACCGTGCCGCGCGCGGGGATCCCGAACACGAAGATCGAGCGGACGTTGTTGAACGGCAAGGATCGTTGCTGCCAGCCCTGGAACTGGCGCAGCCCGTTCTCGTAGAGGATGCCGACGCCGTACGACAGATCGTCGTTCTGGAGCGCGACCCAGTTCCCGCTCGCCGTGAAGTTCTCGTAGAAGAAGCCGTCGCCTCCGCTCGGCGTGTCGATCGCGATCTGCGTCCCGTTCGGATCCATGAGACGCCAGAGGTCGGGGCCGCCGCGGCCGTTCGACGTGTACATCGTCGGCATCTCGTGCGCGGTCGCGCGGTGCGCGAGGTCCGAGAGGTTCTCGACCGTGTAGCGGACCTCGGCGATCCGCGGGCCGACGAAGCGCACGGACTGCGTGACCCGCACGTCGCTCGGATCGCGCCCGCCCGGGCAGGTGTCGGTGCCGCAGTCGCGCGCGTCCCAGTCCGGGTTCCACTGGAGCGGGATCGTCGCCGCGACGAGGCTCCCCCCCGCCATGGTCACGCGCTCCACCGGCGAGCCGACGTTGCACCGGTTTCCGCCCTGGACGGGGTTCCATCCGAGGTAGCGGATCTGCTCGGGGCAGCCGCCGCCCGACGCGCACGACGCGTTCCACGCGCAGCCCTGCACGCGGCGGTCGTCGTCGTAGAAGGCGACCTGGACCTCGCGGCCCGTGTCGTTCGCGTCGATGGTGTTGGTCGGATTCGTCCCGGGTCCGCTCCCCGGCTGGCCGAAGAACACGACGCTGCCGCCCCACTCGCGGCGGATCCCGAGCTTCGCGGTGCCGGTCGCGTCGTGGATGTACTCGTCGGTGAACGAGCCGGCGCGCACGGTCTCGGTGCGTCCGGACGCATGCGGGAGCGGTGACTCGTCGATCGGCGCGCGCCCCGTGAACGGGCAGGACGGCGCGAGGCCCGCGTCCAGGCGCACGCCCGCGTCGTCGAAGGAGGTCGATCCGGCGTCGTCCCCCGCGAGGCCCGCGTCGAGCGCGATCGCCCCATCGGGCAGGCGGTGCGACGCGTCGATGCCCGAGCCCGCGTCCGCCGGCACGCCCGCCTCGCCGCCGCCGCCGTCGATCGGGATCGACATGGCGGCGTCGGCGCCCGGTGCGGGGCTCGGGGTACAGGCGACGAGCGCGAGCGCGAACGGCAGCGTGGATCGCATCGGGCGCCTCCCAGCAAGGGATGTTCCGTCGCCGCGCCAGGTCGCGGAGCACGTCCCGGTGTGCCGCACGGGCGCAGTGCCCGCTCGGGGTGTCGGGCCCACCGGTCAGGCGCCGATGCTACGCTGATCGTCGCGTGCGCCAGGCCATCGCGGCGATGTCCCTGCTCCTCGCCGCGTGCCGCGCGGGCGCCGCGCCCGACGCGGCGATCCCCCCCCCCGACGCCGGGGTCCGCGCCGACGCCGCGCGACCGGACGCGCAGGCCGACGTCGAGGGGACGGGCGAGTGGACGTTCCTCATCCGCTGGGTGCGCTTCCCCGAGCTCCCGCCGAGCGGCTCGCGCGAGGTCGCGGGGCTCGACCTCGACGGACACGTCACCGCCTCGACGCGCGATCCGATCGGCTGCTTCGTCGAGGACTGGGTCGCGCCGGCGCGCTACGTCGAGACCGCGGGCATCGACAACCGCGCGCCCGACGTGATCTCCGCGATCGGCGCGATGAACCCGGAGGCTCGGCTCAACCACGACGTGATCCAGTCGATCCGCGACGGCGGCGCGCTGCACGCCGTGCGGATCACGCGGATCGGCGATCCCATCGACGACGGAGAGGTGGACGTCGCGATCTTCCGCGTCGAGGCGACCGCGCCGCTGATCCTCGAGGCCGTGGTGATCGAGGGCGAGACGCTCGAGCTGCCGGCCGCCGGTCAGACCTTCCGGGTGCACCCCGACGCGCTCCTCGAGGGCCGCCCGCGCACGGAGCTCGTCGACGCGAGCCTGCGCGGCGGCCGGCTGTTCACGCCCGGCGCGGGGTTCTCGCTGCGCATCCCGACGAACGACGGCCCCGTCCTCTCCCTCGAGCTCCGGGGCACGCGCGTCGCGGGCCGCGTGAGCGAGGACGCGCTCTCCGACGGCCTCCTCGCGGGCTGGGTACACCGCGAGGACGTCCCCGCGACGATCGCCTCGCTCGAGCTCGATCCACCCGTCGATCCGGCGACGATCGAGGCGCTCGCGGAGCTGCTCAGCGATCACGACGACGACGGCGACGGGACCTGCGAGGGCATCTCGATCGCGCTCCAGATCGAGGGTGTAGCCGCGCAAATCGTCTTTCCGTGACGTTACACGTTCTGCGCCTTGGCCGCGCCCGAGTGCCCGAACGGGCACGCGTACACGTAGACGCGCGCGCTGATCAGATCGAACTCGGGCCAGGCGAGCTGCGCGACGAAGCGCAGGCGCGCCTCGCAGTCCTCGCACGTCAGGTCCGCGACGATCGAGTTCGCCGCCTCCTCGCGCGTCCCGGAGACGAGCGCGGGGAAGCCCCCGATCTTCGAGCCGCGCGCGAGGTGGACGGAGCCGTCCCACGCGGTGTCGACGCGATCGGCGACCACGGGATCGACCTCGACGTAGCGCATCGGATCGGCCTGCATCCCCCCCGCGGTGAGGGGGAGCACCTCGTCGACGATGCGGACCTCGAACGCGTTCGTGTACGAGAGCGTCCACGGATCGAAGTCGTAGGGGAGCTCGCGGCTGAACACGAGCACCGAGCCGCCCTCCCCGACCGGCAGGTACTTGCCGATGGGGAGCGTCGCCGCGAGGACCCAGCCGTCCCGCACCGGGATCTTGAGCGGCGGCGCCTCCTCGTCGCGCTGCCGGATCGCGAGCGCCTCGCGGTACCAGTGCATCGGCGGATCGGCCACCACGCGCCGCGGCTGCACCATCGCGACGAGCGGGCTCCCGCGCGTGAGCTCGAGGTCCTCGACCGCGAGCCAGCGCGCGCCGGCGCGATCGATCTGCCACAGGCGCCCCGAGCGCGGGTCGATCTGCGCGACCGCCTCGTGCGCCTCGAGCATGCCCTCGAAGCTCCCGGGCAGCGCCAGCGGCGCGGTCGGGCCCATCGTCGTGAGCTGCACCCGGGCCGCGCCGTGCGCGTGGCCGCGCAGCTGGCTGACGAGGAAGAGCGCGTCGCCGCGCGGCTCCCAGTAGAGGAGCAGGCCCCGATCGCGCCGCGCGTGATCGTGCTTGCCGACGGGCGTCCACGCGTCGCCCTGGAGCAGCCACACCTCGTCGCCGGTCATCCGGAACACCCCATGGGGCGTGCCGACGGTCTGCCCGGGCCCGTGCCCCGGGCCGTGCGCGAGCGGGACCACCACGCCCGTCGTGGGCTCGATGGTGTAGCCGTCGTTGCGCTGATCGCCGCCGACCACGACCAGCCGCCGCCCTCGCGGATCCCACACGAAGCCGGTGCGGTGCGCGTAGTGGCCCGCGAGGCGCACGTCGGGATCGGTGATCGGCTTGAAGTAGCCGCCGCGCTCGCGCGACCACGTGCTCCCGTCGACGAGGAGCGCGTAGAGCACGCCCTCGTCGTCGAACGCGACGTGGAGGTTGCGCTCGTCGAGCTGGACGCGCGTCTCGGCGTCGACGGGCTCGTGCCACGGCACCGCCCGCTCGCCGTCGAGCGACCAGCTCGCGAGGTCGCGGTGGCGCACGAGGTAGAGCGTCGTCCCGCCGATCACCGCGCTCGCCACGCGGCCGAGGTTCACGCCGAGGTCGTGCTCGTTCCACTCCAGCTCGGTCACGGGCGCAACACTACTGCGACTGGGCCTCCGGGCGCGAGAGACCCGCGCGCGCGGCGCGGACGG
>JAYRVK010001257.1:0-3005 GCA_041918555.1 Sandaracinaceae bacterium | reverse complement strand
CTCGCGCTCGCGCTCGGTGAAGAGGCGGCGGGCCTGGGCGATCATCCGGGCCTCTTGCCGCTGTCCGATGGGCTCTCTACGCCGTGGATCGCGTCGACGTGGATCGAGCCGCCCGAGCTCCCGGGCCTGGGCCTGGAGCTGCGCTTTTGAGCGATCTGTCGATCCTCGCCGCCGCCCGAGAGGCGCCCGACCGGCCGGCCATCGTAGACGAGCAAGGAACGTTGACGTTCGCGGAGCTCGCGGAGCGCGCGATGGCGCTCACCGCGCCGAGCCCGACCCGCGCGTGGCTCGCGCCGCGCGCGGTCCGGGACGACGTGGCGCGGATCCTCGGGATGCTCGAGCGCCGCGTCGGGTTCCTCCTCGCGCACGCGCGCTGGACCGCGCACGAGCGCGACGCCGCGATCGCGCGGGTCGGCGCCGGAACCGCGGCCGCGCGCGAGCAGGTGCTCGTCTTCACCTCGGGGAGCGCGGGCCGGCCCAAGGTCGTCCGCCTGTCCCACGAGGCGCTCGTCGCCGCGGCGGCCGCGCACGCCCTCGCGCTCCCGTGGCGCGACGACGACGCGTGGCTCCTCTGTCTGCCGCTCGGTCACGTCGGGGGGCTCTCGGTCCTGACGCGCTCGCTCTACGCGCGGCGTCCCGTGATCCTCGCACCGGAGCCCTTCGATCCCGACGCACTCGCCGCGCTCGCCGGCTCGCGCCGCGCCACGCTCGCCTCGCTGGTGCCCGCGATGCTCGCCGCGCTCAGCGACCGTCCCCCGCCGACCTCGCTCCGCGCGGTCCTCCTCGGCGGCGCGGCGGCCGCGCCCTCGCTCGTCGCGCGCGCGCGCGCCGCCGGCTGGCCGGTCCTACCGACCTACGGCGCGAGCGAGACCGCCGCGCAGGTGTGCGCGCAGCGCCTCGGCGACGAGCGACCGACCGGCGTCGGACCGCCGCTGCCCGGGCTCGAGGTGCGCGTGCGGGGGGGCGTGATCGAGGTCCGCGGCCCGACGCTGATGCTCGGGTACCTGGACGACCCCTCGCCGCTCGACGAGGGCTGGCTCCGCACGGGCGACCTCGGCCGCATCGACGCCGAGGGCCACCTCCACGTCCTCGGGCGCGCCGACGAGGTGCTCATCACCGGAGGCGAGAACGTCGACCCCCGCGAGGTCGAGGACGCACTCCTCGCGCACCCGCGGATCACCGAGGCGATCGTCCTGGGCGTGCCCGACCCGCGCTGGGGGCAGCGGGTCGTCGCGCTGATCGCGGGGGCGAGCGCCCCCGGCGAGGACGAGGTCCACGAGCACCTCCGGGGTCGGCTCGCCCCGTACAAGCGCCCCCGGACGGTCGCATTCGTGCGCGAGCTCCCTCGCCTCCCGTCCGGAAAGGTCGATCGCGCGCGGGTGCTCGGAGCGCTCGGCGCTCCCGGGGCACGTCCCGAGGAGCCCGAGTGGGGGTCGCAGTAGACACCGCGCGAACGTCGCCCGAGGAGTTCCGTGGCTCGAAGTGGCGGCCCGCTTCGTGCAGCCTCGGCCACGCATGTCCGATGCAGAGGAGCTCGTGGCCGAGGCCGCCCAGCGCGGCGCCTCCCTCACCCTGACCGTCGCGGAGCTGCACCCGCAGCGCGTGCTCGAGCTGCTCGGGGAGAGCGGCCGCTCGCACCGCCTCACGATCGAGGCGGCGCACGGGCCGATCATCGTCGAGCTCGGCAACGGACTGGTCGTCGGCGCCGAGGCGCGCCTCCGCGGCGGCGCGCTCACCGGCCGGCCCGCGTACGCGCGGATCCGGCAGGTCCGCGAGGGCGCCATGCGGATCGAGCCGCTGCGCTTCCCCTCGCTCGCGAACATCCTCGAACCGGTGGCGCAGATGCCGGATCTCGAGCGCACCTCGAGCATCCCGCCACCCGCCGGCGACGACACCATCGAGGTCGCACTCCCGGAGGCGCGACCGGTCCACGTCGCCGAGCCGGCCACGGTCGAGGTAGAGATGGATCTCTCCGACGTGCTCGACGAGCTCGAGGAGGTCCCCGTCGAGACGCCCCTCGAGGCGCCCGCGCCGGCCTTGCCGCCGACCCGCGAGCACGTCCTCTCCCCCGTACGCTCGCGGCGCGGGTTGGGCGTGGCGGCGGCCGCCGCCGCCGCGCTCCTCGGGCTGGGTGGGGCCGGGGTGGCGATGGTGCCGGGCTCCGGCGAGGCGGCCCCGGGCGCGCTGCGCGCCACGGTGCCGGTCCCCGTGTCGGCCGAGCGCCCGAGCGCGCCGCAGGGCGTCGATCTGGATCTCACAGGCGAGGACGCGCCGACCTCCGGCGACCTCGAGGAGGCCCGGACGCTGGCCCGCCGCGCGCGCCAGCTCCTCGGGCGCGGCGACTCGGAGGCGGCGCTCGCGGCGGCACGGCGTGCTGCGGAACTCCGGGGCGGCATGCCCTACTACCAGGTCCTCTTGGGTGACGCGCTCCGCGCCAACGGGCAGCGCGCCGCGGCCCGTCGCGCCTACCGCCGGGCGGTGCGGCTGCGCCCGGGCTACGGCCCCGCGGTCCGCCGCCTCGAGCACGGCACGACCTCGCAGACCTGAGCGCGCCGCCCGATCAGCGCCCGTACTGCCGGAGGAACGCCCGGAACTCGGCGGCGCGGGCCCGCGCACCGTAGCGGCGCAGGTACCGCTCAGCGACGTCGAGGGCCTGCGAGGTGCGCCCGCTCCCGCGGTAGAGGTCGATCAGCATCTCCTGCTCCGCGGCCGTGCGGGCGCGGCCCTCGAGCGCCCGGATCGCGCACGCGCGGTCGTTGCGCTCCATGCACGCGCGCGCGTCGTTGAGCGGCGTCGAGGCGTACGGGTCCTCGGGCAGCTCGGCCGCCGGCGCGCGCGCGGGACCGTACGGGCTCGGGGGCACCGCCGGAGCCGCGTAGGGGTCGGGGGGGAGCTCGCCCGAGGCCGTCCGGGTTGGCGCCGCGGTCGCACCGCGGCGAGGCGAGGGGGACCCCGCCGGGGCGGCCACCGGCTCGGCCTCGACTGCCTCCACGACGGGCTCCGGT
>JAYRVK010001256.1:0-17000 GCA_041918555.1 Sandaracinaceae bacterium | reverse complement strand
GGGATCTTCGCGCTCGTCGCCGTGCTCGGCGGGTGCGACGGCTGCGGGAGCACGCAGGAGCCGGGCGCGCAGCCCGGAGCCGAGGGACGAGGCGAGGGCGCGGCGGCCGACACGAGCCACGCGATCCTCGAGGGCGTCGTCCGCCTCGGCGCGGGCGCCGAGGCCCCCGAGTACCCCGCCAACCCGATGGTGCCGCCGGAGGGCCGACCGGCGCCGCCCGAGGCCTGCGCGCCGCCGCAGCAGACCGACCGCGCGCCGCTCGTGCCGGCCGCCGATCGCGCGCTGAACGGGGTGCTCGTCGCCATCCACGACTTCGCGGCGATCCCCGCGCACGAGCCGGTGACCCACGAGATGACGATCACGGACTGCCGGCTGTCCCCGCGGCTCGTGGTCGCGACGCGGGGCGATCGCCTCCGGCTCACCAATCGCACGGACTACCCGTTCCTCCCGAACTTCGGGATGGGCGTGATGCAAGCCTTGTTGCACGAGGCCTCGCGCGAGGTGGAGCTCGGGCAGGGTGGCGTGCGGACCCTCGAGTGCGGCTTCGCCGCGCCGTGCGGGCGCGCCGAGATCGTGACCCTCTACCACCCGCTCCACGCGGTGTCCGACGAGGCCGGCCGCTTCCGCATCGAGGGCATCCCCGCGGGCGAGGAGCTCCGCGTGAGCGCGTGGCACCCGCTGCTCGAGGAGGCGTCGCAGACCCTCACCCTGCGCGGTGGCGAGACGCGCCGCGTGGAGCTCGTGGTCACGCCCGCGCCGGTGCCCGAGGCCCCGCCCGAGGCGCCGCCCCGCGACGGGCCCGCCGAGGACGACCCCGACATCCTGTTTTGAAGGCGCGCAAGTTGCCTTGCGTCGGACGAACGTGCATGTGCGCCTCCGGAGCCCGCTGCGCGGTCTCCTCCGGCGGCTCCGCGAGCCCGCTGCGCGGTCTCGCTCCGCACGCGCCGAGCCCTCTGGTCTCGGCGCGCCGGCCCGAGCCCTACGGTCTCGAGCCGCTCTCGAGCTCGAGCCCCGTTCGGTCGTAGCACCGGACCTCGCCGGGGTAGCGTTCGCGGTAGGCGAGGCATGTCTGGGTGGCGACCGCCCACCCCCGCTCGGAGTACTCGGGGAGCTCGACGGGGCTCAGCAGCATGCACACGCAATCCGATTCTCCGAATCCGGCGAGCTGGCACTCGTCGAGCTGAGTAGCTCCGTGGTCCCAGTCCTCGGGTGAGCACCGCGGGCGGGGCGTCCGCACGCAGACCCCGAAGCCTCGCGTCTCGCTGATCCCGACGCACGCAGGGGTGACGGCGATGAAGCCACGCGAGCACGTGTCGCCGCAGCGGCCACCGCAGAACGGATCGCTCGGGTGGGCACCGACTCCGCAGGGGTGGTCGGGCGGGCCGTCCTCGAAGAGTGTGCCCTCGGAGTAGCGGCATCGGATGTCCTCGAGCGACGGCTCGGTCTGCACCCAGCGGCAGTACTCGTCGCTCACACAGACGCCCCCCCAGGATCGGTCACCAGGAGACCGGTGACCTTCGTGGACCGCGCAAAGCCGTGCCCCCCGGTAGCAGTACTGGCCCCCGAACTCGAGGTTCACCTGGCACTGCTCGTTCCCGCGCGGATCCGCATCAATGTCGTAGCAGGTCGCGTAGAGATCGGAGCACCCATAGAGCGGCGGACACGGCACGCCGCACAGCGGCGCGCACAGTCGCGTCTCGCCGAGGTCGGGGCAGGTCCCTGCGTCGCCGAGGCTCGCGTCCGGGGAGTCCGGGGCGGCGTCACTGCTCGCGTCCCGCGCTTGTGCATCTGCGAAACCTGCGTCGTCGGTTGCGGTGTTGAAGAGAAAGCAACCTTGCAGGGTCAGCGGCGCCGCTAGGGCGAGCACGACAGGCCGCATCACGGACACCCCGGCCCGATGCACCGGCACACGCCCGCCAGGCACGGACCGCGCGGGCAGCGGCGCCCGCACGTCCCGCAGTGCCGCGGGTCGCTCGCGAGGTTGACACACGCGCCGCCGCAGCAGGACTGACCGGCCGCGCACGCCGCACCGCACGCCCCGCAGTTCGCGGCGTCGTTCCGGAGGTCCGCGCACGAACCGCCGCAGCCCGTCTGCCCGGGGACGCAGCAGACGCCGTTCGTACAGTGCCCGCTCGCGCACGGGGTCTCGCAATCGCCGCACGCGAACGGGCTGCTCGACACGTCGGTGCATACGAGCCCGTCACCGCTCGGACAGGCGAGCTCACCGACCGCGCAGCAGCGTCCGTCGACACACGGCGTGTCGGCGGGGCATGCATGGTCGCAGCGGCCGCAGAAGCCCGGATCGGTGGCCAGCGATCGGCACCCGGAGTCGCAGCACGCCTCCCCCGCTCCGCAGGCGTTCCCGCAGCCGCCGCACGCGGCGGCGTCGCTCGTCGGGTCGACGCATCGCCAGGTCGTCGAGGCGGCGACCGGCTCGGCCGGCGCGGTCTCGAAGTACGGCCGGCCCCCGGCGGTCGCGGGCACCGGGCAGAAGTCCTCTGGGCGGCAGCACTCCCCGGCGCCGCGGTCGGTGTGTCCACCCGGGAGGCGCTCGAGCGGCTGCACGTAGCAGCGCCTTCGGGCGTCGACGGTCTCGTCGCGCGGGGTCCCCAGTCCGCACGGGATCCCACGCTCCGAGCAGATGCCTCGACATCCCACCAGGACCCCGCTCTCGCTGACGGCGAGCGGATCGTCGGGGTGGCAGATCACGCGGTTGATCTGCGGTTGCTGGGAGAGGAGCCCTGTCGCTCGGGCGATGGTCGCGACCTCCGCGAGTTGGTCGAAGGGGCGCGCTCCATCGCGCCTCGGGTCGCAGAGATCGCGCAGCTCTAGGCGCGGGCTCGTCGTCAACATGCCGTACTGCGGATCCGCGTCCGAGTCGGCGACCACGAGCTCGATCCCGTCGGGCCTCAGGTTGACGCGCCGGATCTCGAGCCTTACCCGGGCGCACCGGAAGTCGCGGGCGAGGGCCGGCTCGTCGGTGAAGCGTCCTGCGTCGTCGATCCCCACACAGCCGTGACGTCGCCCGCCGAACCAACGCGGCTCGGCGTCGCTGCACATCGCGTCGCTCGCGAACGTCTCACCGGTCTCGGGCTCGACCCGCCCGCACGGCGCGAGGTCCGCGTACGGGATCCCCCACTCGCGCAGGTCGCGTGTCAGCGAGCCGGCGAGCTGGCTCAGGATGGAGCCGACGGACCCGCGGATCTGCCCCTGAAGCACCCCCGTGAGGAGATCGTTGAGCCCGCTGGCGCTGCAGTCGACGAGGCCTCCGTCGAAGAACTCGATCTGCGGCGCGAAGTCGACCGCGTCTCGCACGGCGCGCACGAGGCGCGGTCGGGCGACGTAGGTCGAGCCGGGCGGTGAGGGGCCCGTGACTTGGCGGCAGAGGTATCGATCGCCATCGATCTGGCACTGCTCCCGACAGCCGCTCCCGCAGTCGTGCCACTCCACGACGCGTCGATCTTCGAGCTCACCGTCGAGCGTCGGAAGGAACGCCGGACGGCGCGAGAGCCGGACCCCCGCGCTCAGCCGGATCCGACCGTCCTCACAGCCGAGGGCCGCGCCGCCGATCGCCGCGTACTCGAGGAAGACGTTGAGCTGGTCGTTGTCGATCGCGCGCCCGAAGTCCCCGCGCCCGCTCGAGAGGATGGGCGTGATGTGCGGCATCCACTCCGTGTCGTCTTCCGGATAGTCGGGCTGGCGGAAGGCGAGCTCCAGCGGCGTCGACCCGTACGTGACCCCACCGAAGTCGAAGGAGAGCTCGACGAGGAACCGGTTGAGGCTCGCGACGAGGCCGTCGACGGCGGGGCCGTACTCCACGAAGCGGCTGCACGCGCCCGCGTCGTAGACACGCAGCGACTCCCACGTCGAGGTGGGCAGCCTCCCGGGGAGCGTGGCGATACTGAGCTCGCGTACCGCCACGCCGGGGAAGTTCGCCGGCAGGTGCGCGAAGGCGTGGCCGACCGTCGTGCCCGCGGGTGGCCAGCCAGAGTCGGCGGACGGAAGAAAGGCCGGGGGATCGGCTGGCGGGTCTCGCCCGGTCCACTCGCCCGTCAAGTTCCCTTGCAATAGGAAGAGGCGGTGCTCCGGCCGGAGCGCATAGCGCACGCGGCTCGTGTCGCCGCTGGCGGCGGGGAGCTCCGCCGCGCCCGCCCCGGTGTTGCCATCGACCGGCACGGCGATGGTGTCTCGGCCGCCGTCCTCGGTCTCGAGTTGCACGAACTCGCCTTCGCAGCTCGCGCCCTCGAAGAGCGCGCGCTCGCGCCCCTCGCGGCTGACCGCGCAGCTGCGGCACCGAGGCTCCCCGCTCGCGTCGTCGACCACGACGTGGCCGGGACAGCACCCCGCCTCGGTCGGCAGCGCGTCTGCGCCGCCGCACGCGGTGCACACTCCCGCGTGGCAGCGCGAGCGGCCCTCACAGCAGTCCGCGTCGGTCTCGCACTCGTCCCCGTCGCGGCGGCAGCACACGAACACGCTGCCGCGGAGCGGATCCGCGGTCGGCTGGCACTCGGACGCGAAGTCCTCGCAGGGCGGGCCGGTCTGCGGGTCGCAGCGGTGCCCGTTCGGAACGACGCGAGGGCGACAGTAGATCTGCGGCGTGCCGGCGGGCGCCGGCATGACGACGCAGGGCTCGGCGACCCCTTCGCACGCGCACAGCTCCGGCCGCTCTACGCCCGGAGCGTCGGGTGTCTCGCACGCGCGCACGCAGATGCGGCCGTAGTCGTCGGTGACGCGGCACCACGTCCCCGCCTCGCACGGCGCACAGCCCTCGACGCCGCGCCCGAGGTCGCTGTCGCACCGCTCTCCCTCGCGGGCCGGCAGCCAGCAGTAGCCTTCGAAGGACGGAGACACGTCGAAGCGCCCGCCGCACGCCTCGGAGTCCACACAGAACGCGCCGGATTCGCAGGCACTCTCGGTGCCCGGCGTGCACTCGTCGAGCAACCCCGGGACCGCGCGGCAGAAGCCGATGCGCGAGGGGTCCGGGGAACGGTCGCTCGCCGCGCAGGTATAGGACTGGCCTGCGGCGTTCGGCGAGGGGCAGCGAACCACGCCGGGAATCGTCCACGCGGCCTCGTCGCACTCGTCGAGCGGGCACGGCACGTCGCCGAGCACGGCGCCCTCGAACACGGGGACGCAGAAGTTGATGCAGGCCTCGGCTCGAGAGGGATCGGGATCGCCGCAGGCGGCGCCGTAATCACAGCCCGGCGGAGTCGGCGTACAGGTCGAGCCCATGAGCACCGTCGAGGCCAAAGTGCAGCCGAGCGCGAGTAAAGGCGACTTGCTTGCTTGCTTGCTTGCTCGTTCGCTGCTTCATGCGGCCTCCCCCGGTCGCCACCAGCGTATGCCCGCGCGGGAACGCCGACAACGCGGAGCACCGCGCTCTCCGAGCGCGGGTGCGAACCGGGGTCGGAGGTCCTGTAACCCCACCGCGCCATCAAGACGGCTTGACGCGCTTGGGGACCGCGACGCGGTCTCCGTCGCGCACGGCGACCACGTCGTCGTGGACCTCGCGGGCCTCGGCGACGAAGGGCTTGGTCGACCCGTAGCGCTGCGAGAAGTGCGTGAGCACGAGGCGCTTCGCGCCCGCCTCGCGCGCGATGGTCCCCGCCTGCCGCGCGGTGAGGTGCCCGTGGTCGAGCGCCTCGCGCTCCTCGCTCGAGAGGTACGTGCTCTCGCAGACGAGGAGGTCCACGTCGCGCGAGAGCTCGATCGCCGCGTCGCACATCCGCGTGTCCATCACGAAGGCGACGCTCTGCCCGCGCTTCTGCACCGACACGTCGTCGAGGTGCACCGTCCGGCCGTCCACCTCGAGCGACCCGCGCTGGATCAGGTCCCGGATCATCGGCCCGCGCAGCCCCGCCTCGGCGAGCTTCTCGGGGAGCATCGTCCGCCCGTCGCGCTCCTGCAGGCGGTAGCCGTAGGTCTCGACCCCGTGGTCGAGGCGCGCCACCGACAGCGACAGGTCTCCCTTGCGCCACACCTCGCCCGGGCCCTCGATGGGGCACGCGCGGATCTTCGAGACGTCGTGGTAGATGGACGCCTTGCGGAGCCGGTCGTAGTACTTCTGCCCCGAGGCCGGGTAGTGCACGCCGATCTCGTGCGGCACGCGGTCGAGGCTGATGCGCTGCGAGATGCCCGCGAGGCCCAGGCAGTGATCGCCGTGGAAGTGCGTGATGCAGATCCGCGTGACCTGCGTCACGGTGACCTCGGCGTAGATCATCTGGCGCTGGGTGCCCTCGCCCGGGTCGAAGAGCAGCCCCTCGTCGTCCCACCGCAGGAGGTACCCGTTGTGGTTCCGGTAGCGCGTCGGCACCTGGCTCGACGTGCCCAGGGCGATGATCTCACGGGCCGACATCGGGGGGTCGGAGGATGTCCGAAGGGGCCGGCCTTGGCCAGCCGCTTCCCTTGACGGAGCGCCGCGGAGGCCGAACGATTCGGCCATGCAGACCCAAGCCCAAGGCTACTTCGCCGCCGAGGCCTCCGTGGAGGCCCGCGCGTCGTTCATCCTCAAGACGTACCTCCACCTCGTGGGCGCCGTCTTCGCCTTCGTGTTCCTCGAGGTCGGCATCTTCGCGTCCGGCGCGGACCAGCTCTTCATGACCGCGCTCACCCGGGCCCCGATCCCGCCGCAGTTCATGTGGCTCGTGGTCCTGGGCGCCTTCGTCGCGATCGGCTGGGTCGCGAACTCGTGGGCGAGCAAGGCGACCAACCCCGTCATGGCCTACGCGGGCCTCGGGCTCTACGTGCTCGCGGAGGCGGTGATCTTCATCCCGCTCCTCTCGATCGCGGTCTACTACGCCGACGCGAGCGTCCTCCCGACCGCGGCGATCGTCACCGTGATCCTCTTCGGCGGGCTCACCGGGATCGTGATCCTGACGCGCAAGGACTTCTCCTTCATGAAGGGGATCCTCGGCGTGGCCTCGCTCGGCGCGCTCGCGACGATCGTGTGCGCGATCATCTTCGGCTTCGAGCTCGGCGTGCTGTTCAGCGGCGCGATGGTGGTGCTCGCGGGCGGCTACACGCTCTACTACACGTCGAACGTCCTGCACCACTACCGGACGGACCAGCACGTCGCGGCGGCGCTCGCCCTCTTCAGCGCGATCGCGCTGATGTTCTGGTACATCCTCCGCATCTTCATGGACCGGCGGTGAACCGCCACTCGGCGTCGAAGAAGCCCGCGGCGATCACGCCGCCCTCGCCGAGCACCAGGTAGTCGGGGAGCGCGAAGCGGCTCGTGAACGGGACGATCCCGTAGAGCAGCCCCTCGCTCCCCGCGGTCGCGAACACGAACGCGTCGAGGCGCTCGCCGCGCGGGAACACGAACGCGAGCGCCGCGTCGCGATGCTCGCCGCCCGCCGTGATCGCCTCCGCGTCCCACGCGAACGGGAGGCCGTCGACGCCGGTGTCGGCGGAGGGCACGCCGAGCCAGATCAGGTTGCGCTCGGCGCGCAGCGCGTCGTCGACCGCGGAGGCGGGGAGGGCGCACGCGGCGCCGTTCCCGAGGATGCTCCAGTAGCTCGCGAGCCAGCTCGCCTGGCGGCGGTACGCGGGCGGGCCCGCGTCGGGGTAGACCCAGCACCACGGCCGCGCCATCGCCTGGTTGAAGGGCCCGTAGCGGTCCGGGCGCTTGCCGGTCTGCGGGCCCCACGCAACCGGGCCGTCCGTCAGCGCGACGTCCGTCCCGTCGACGCTCGCGCGGACGATCCCGCGCGCCGCGAGCGCCGCGCCGTCGAGGACCATCCCGCGCACGTTCGCCGTCGCGATCGCGACTCCGTCCGCGCCGTCGGGCGCGGAGGTCACGACGGTGTCCGCGTCGCTCGACAGGGCGGAGGTCACCGTGACGAACGAGTGCTCCGCGTTGACCCACGGGCCCGCGCTCCGCCACGCGAACTCGAGCTCGGTCGGGTCGAGCCGCACCGCCTGCATGCGCGCGAACATCGGGGCCCAGTCCACGCAGTCCGTCCCGGGCGCGTCGCTCGCGTCCCACCAGTGCCCGGCGCCGGGCTGCTCGTGGTAGCCGAAGTCCGGGGCGAGCGGCTCGACGAGGGCGCGCATCGCGCGCGCCTCGGAGACCGGCACGTTGTCGTCCGCGTCGCCGTGCAGCACGTAGACCGCGCGCCGCGCGAGGTTCTCCGCGTAGGCGTTGGTGTCGCTCGAGGCCATCGAGCGCGCGAAGGCGCCCGACGGCCGCGGCGCGCCGCCGTACGAGTAGAAGGAGCTCCAGCCCGCGCTGGGCCCGACGAGCGCGAAGCGGCCCGGGAAGTGGACCCCGACTTGCCACGTGCCGTGTCCGCCCATCGAGTGGCCCGTCAAGTACACTTGCGTTGGATCGGTGTGGTAGCTCGCGCTCGCGTGCTCGAGCACCTCGATCGCGTCGAGCCGCCCCCACGCCTCCCAGTCGAACCCGAAGGGCCGCCGGTTGGTCGGCGCGACCACGTAGGCCCAGTCGCGCGGGCCGTACGCGTCGACCTGGCCGCGCGCCTCGACGCCGGCGCCGTGGAGCGAGAGCACGAGCGCGTAGTCGCGCGCGGCGTCGAGCGCGGTCGGCGGCCTCACGCCGTAGAACTGCGCCGAGCCGTCGATCGCGGAGCGGAAGGTGCGGCGGAACGTCGCGTCCGCCGCGACCGGCGAGAGCTCGGTGCTCGCGCGGTACGCGAAGCCGAGGCACTCGGACTCGACCTCGAGCGTCACGGGGATCGGCGCGTCCGCGCTCGCGACGGGGCGCGCCGGCACGAGCCGGAAGGCGACTTGCGTCGCTGCACCCGCGGGGAGCGAAGGGTGCACCACCTCGGTCGCCTCCCAGTCCGCCGAGGCCACCACGCGCGCGGAGAGATCGCGGATCGGGTGGCCCTCGAGGTTCAGCAGCGTGACGCCGAGCCACTGCTCCGAGTCGTCCCCGACGCGCGGCGTGGGCGCGGTCGTGTCCTCGAGGTCGAAGAACACCTCGTCGGGCGTCGCGAAGAGCTCGAGCGTCGCGTCCTCGCGGGCCGGGGTCACCCGCACGAACACGTCGTCTTCGCCGGGCTCGACCACCACGGGCACCCGCGACCAGCCCGCGCCGTAGGGATCGCCGGGCGCGAGGCCGCCCCGCGTGCCGACGCCCATCAACCGGTGCGCGCGCCCGAAGACGCGCGTCCCCTCGCCCACTCCGAGGCGCGCGATCGCGTAGAGCGCGCCCTCGCGCACGCGCCCGAGCCGTCCCGGCTCGACCGGGGGGAGCGCCTCCCACGTCACGCCGCGCGCGTCGGTCCCCGCGCTCGGCCGCGCCATCGTCCCGGCGATGAAGTCGTCGAGGTACGGGTCGGGGTTGGCGAACGCGAAGAGCCAGGCGTCCTCGGCCGGCGCGGCCGGCGTCGGCTCGGCCACCTCGCGCACCTCGCGCGCGCCGGGCGCGCAGTCCGGTGGCGGCGGGGGGGGGCCCGCGTCGAGCCCTGCCGATCCGGTGTCGGGGGCGTCGCCCGCGTCGGGAGGGATCGCGGGGGTTCCGTCGCAGCCGAGGACCGCGAGGGCGGCGAGCAGCCACGGACGTCGCGCGCGTCGCGCGCGCCTCGGAGACGGGGACCTTCCCATCCCGAGCCTGTACCAGCGGTCGGGGCGCGCGCGCAAACGGGCGCGCCGCTCGACGCTTGCCGGCCTCGCGCGAAGCGCGGAGACTCACCGCCGACCATGACGCGCTTCTTCCACGGGACGAAGGCCGACCTCCGATCTGGAGACCTCATCGAGGCCGGCTGGCGCTCCAACTACGGCCAGCGCAAGAAGGCTTCCTTCGTATACCTCTCCGAGACGCTCGGCGCGGCCGGCGAGCCGACCGGGCCGATCGAGGACGACCCCAACCTCACGGACGAGAGGTTCCCGGGGAACCCGACGAAGTCCTATCGCACGAGGCATGCGCTGCTCGTCACGGGGGAGATCACGGCCTTCCAGGGCCACGCGAAGGAGCAGCTCGACGCCGTGCGGGCCCACCTCGCGGCGCTCGCGGCGGCCGGCATCGGGGCCATCGAGGAGTAGGCATGCCGGCTCGACGACTCTGGAAGCTCCGCGCGCCCGTGCACCTCGTGGTGGACGGCGAGCGCGTCGAGGCCGCGCCCGGTGAGCCGATCACCGTGGCGCTCACCGCGTCGGGCCGGCTCGCGCTCGGGCGCAGCGTGAAGTACCACCGGCCGCGCGGCGCCGCGTGCTACGCGGGCCGCTGCGACGGCTGCCTGATGCGCGTCGACGGGGTCTCGTCGGTCATGACGTGTCGCGTCCCCGTCGAGGACGGCATGGTCGTCGAGACCCAGAACGTCCTCGGGAGCGCGCGCGTGGATCTCTTGGCCGCGACCGACTGGTTCTTCCCCGGCGGGATGAACCACCACGAGATGTTCACGTGGAGCGAGGCGGTCAACAAGGTGATGCAGAAGGTCGCGCGGCGCATCGCGGGGATCGGCCGACTCCCCGACGAGGTGCTCGACCCGAGCGCCGTCCCCGAGCGCGCGACCGACGTGCTCGTGGTGGGCGGTGGCCCCGCGGGCCTCGCGGCGGCGACGGCGTGCGCGCGCGCGGGCCTCGACGTCCAGCTCGTCGAGGAGGACTTCGCGGCGGGCGGGAGCCTCGCGTGGTGGCCCGACGGCGACCGCGACCCCGCCGAGCCCCGGGTCGCCGCGGCGCTCGCGGCGGGCGTCGCGATCCACCCGCGCCGGTCCGCCCTCGCGGTGTTCGATCCGTGGGAGGACGTGGCGGGGGCGTCGGGTCCCGCGCCGGCGCGTCGGGGCGCGCCGCCCACCGTGATCGTCGGCGGGCCCGACGGGATCGAGCGCGTGCGGCCGCGCCGCCTGATCCTCGCGACGGGGCGGCACCTCGGCGCGTCGGCGTTCGAGGACGCCGACGTCCCCGGGGTGATCGAGCTGCGCGGCGCGTGCATCCTCCTCGCGCACGGCGTCTTGCCCGGCGAGCGCGTCGCGCTGGTCGGCCGCGGGCGGCTCGTCGACGCGCTCGGGGCCGCGCTCGCGCGCGCGGGCGCCGAGGTGCTCGGCCCCTTCGACGAGGCCGATGTGGTCGAGGCCAAGGGCCGCCCCGAGGTCGACGCGCTCGTCGTGCGCGAGCACGGCGAGCCGCGCACGCACCGCTGCGACGCGGTCGCGGTGTTGCCGCCCACCTCCGCGGTGTACGAGCTCGCCGTTCAGGCGGGGGTCGCGGTCGGCTTCTCCGGGACCGGTTACGAGCTCGGCGTCGGCGACGCGGGCGCGACCGACGCGCCCGACGTGCGCGTCGTCGGGTGGGCCGCGGGCCCGGCGGAGAAGACCCTCGAAGAGGTCCGCGCCGAGGCCGCGGCGGCCGCGGCGGCGATCGTGGAGGAGACGCGCGCATGAGCAACAAGGTGCTCGTCTGCCGGTGCGAGGACGTGATGCTCGAGGAGCTCGAGGAGGCGATCGAAAAGGGCTACCACGACCTCGAGAGCGTGAAGCGCTACACCGGCTTCGGCACCGGCTGGTGCCAGGGCAAGCAGTGCGTCGCGCTCGTCGCGCGCCTGCTCCTCGCGCGCGGCGGCGAGCTCCCCGCCTCCCCGATCACCCCACGCCCCGTGTTCCACCCCGTCCCGCTCGCGCACCTCGCGGGGCTCGTCGGCGAGGAGGACGACGCGTGAGGCCGCTCCCCGAGGACGCGCGGTGCGTGGTGATCGGCGCCGGGATCATGGGCCTCGCCGTCGCCTACAACCTCGCGCGCTTCGGCGTCGATCGGATCGTCGTGCTCGACGCGGGCTACCTCTGCGGCGGCGCCTCGGGCCGCAACGGCGGCGGCATCCGCGCGCAGTGGTCGACCGACACGAACATCCGGCTGATGCGCCGCTCGATCGCGATCTGCGACGAGTTCGCCACGAAGATGCGCATCAACGTGTGGTTCCGCCGCTCGGGCTACCTCTTCCTCGCGCGGAGCGAGGAGCGCGCCCGGCAGCTCGAGGAGTCGTGCGCGCTCCAGAAGGAGCACGGCCTGCCGACCAAGATCCTCGACGCGGCCGACGTGAAGGCGCTCGTCCCCGAGCTCGACACCTCGCGGATCGTCGCGGCGAGCTACAACCCGGAGGACGGCGTGGTCTTCCCGTGGCCCTTCGTGTGGGGCTACGCGCGCGAGTGCGAGCGCCTCGGGATCGCGATCCACACGCACACGAGGGTGCTCGACCTCGAGACCGAGGGCGCGCGGATCACGGGCGTCGTCACCGATCGCGGCCGCGTCGCGACGCCCAAGGTGATCTGCGCGGCCGGCGCGTGGAGCCCCGAGGTCACGAGGAGCGTCGGCGTCGAGCTGCCGTCGCACCCGCACCGCCACGAGATCTGCTCGACCGAGCCGCTCAAGCCGTTCCTCAAGCCGTTCGTAGGCGACCTCGCGACGGGCCTCTACTTCTCGCAGTCGATGCGCGGCGAGATCGTCGGCGGGATCTCGAACGCGAAGGTCCCCGCGGGCCTCGATCAGGAGAGCTCGCTCCGCTTCCTCGCGCTCTACGCGCGCGCCCTGAGCCGCGCGATGCCGATCCTCGGCGACGTGAAGGTCCTGCGGCAGTGGTCGGGCTGCTACGACCTCACGCCCGACGGCAACCCCCTCGTCGGCCGCGTCGACGAGGTCGAGGGCCTCGTCCTCGCGAGCGGCTTCATGGGCCACGGCTTCATGATGGCCCCGATCATGGGCGAGCTCCTCGCGCGACATCTCCTCTTCGACGAGGAGAGGGAGCTCTTCGAGCGCTGGAACCTCCGCCGCTACAAGGAAGGCAAGTTGCTCAGCGAGTCGATGATCCTCGGGTGAGTTTGCCGAGGGGGCTGCGCGCCCCCTCGCGCAAGCGCGCGCCGGGGCCCCCTCCCTCGTCCGAACGCGCTGCGCGCGTTCGCTCCCCACGCTCCGCGTGGGGACCCCCTCGGCCGACGGCCGGCGCTGCGCGCCGGCCTGGCCTCGATCGACGCGCGTCGGCGGCGGCTCGATCGACTTGTCGACACCCTCCGCCTCTACGCGACGACGCGCAGCGAGCGGCGCGCGCGGTCGGACGGCATCGCCTCGAAGGCGCGCTCCCAGTCCCGGAACGTCCCGCCCGCGTGCACCGCGTCGATCACCGCGCGGCCCTCGGGGACGCCGCCCTGCGCGAGCACGTACTCGACCCACGCCCAGCGCGCGCTCGTCGCGCGCAGCTCGACGCGGCCCTTCACCCCGCGGCGCAGCCGGTCGAGCCGGTGCTTCACCACGTCGATCCCCGCGAACGGCGCGCCGTCGAGCGGCGTGTTCCGCTTGGCGACGAACGGCGCGATCCCGAGGCTCAGCGGGATCACCTTGCTCAGCCCGGAGGCGAACTCGACGAGCTCGTCGACGTCGGCGTCCGTCTCGTCCGGGAGGCCGATCATCATGTAGAGCTTCATCCGCTTCATGCCGTGCGCGCGCGCGAGCTCCGCCGCCTTCTCGAGGTGCCGCTCGCGGGCCTTGCGCTGCATCGCGTCGCGCAGGCGCTGGCTCGCGCCGTCGCTCGCGGTGGTCAGCGTCCGGTACCCTGCGCGCTTCAGCGCGGCGACGAAGCCGTCGTTCAGCCGGTCCGGCCGGAGCGAGCTCAGCCCCACCTCGCGGCCCTGATCCGCGAGGGTCTCGACGATCTCCGCGATCTTCGGGTGATCGCTCACCGCCGCGCCGACGAGCCCCACGCGCCTCGCGTCCGCGGGGACCAGCGACAAGATCTTTTCCTTGTCGACGATGCGCATCCCGCCGTTGGTCGAGCGGCGCATCACGCAGTACTGGCACTGCCGGTGGCAGCCGCGCTCGGCCTCGAGGAGGAACATGTCGGCGAGCTCCGTGTCCGGCGTCCGGATCGCGGCGTACGCGGGGAGGAGCTCGTCCGCGCACTTCGCCACCTCGGGCAGCGCGTCGCCGTGGAGGTCCGGGACGAAGCACGAGGGGATCGTCCGCGCGAGCTCGCGCTTGGCCTGCTCCTTGGACGAGCACGCGAAGATCACGTCGAGCGCCTGGTGCACCGTCTCGTCGGCCTCGCCCATCAGGATCGCGTCGGCGAACGCGGCGAGCGGCAGCGGGTTCGAGAACGTGAGCGGCCCGCCCGCGAGGACGAACGGCGCGCGCGGCCCGCGCTCCTGTGCGAGCGGCGCGAGCCCGCTCAGCTCGAGCACCTCGACGAGCCCGGCGAGCTCGAGCTCGAACGCGACCGACACCGCCACGACCGGGAAGTCGCTCACCGGCCGCTCGGACTCGTAGGTGAAGAGCGGCGCGCGCGTCGCGCGGAACGCCGCCACGTCGTCGGGCAGGAACGCGCGCTCCGCGCTCCGGCCGCGCGCGTGGATCGTGCGATAGATCTGCTGGAACCCGAGCGAGCTCATGCCGGCGCGGTAGGGGCTCGGGTACACGAGCGCGACCGACTCCGCGGCGTGGCTCGTGAGCGTCCCGATCTCTCGGCCGAGCCGCGCGCGCGCCTCGTCGAGCGGGCCTACCGCACGCCGTCGAAGATGCGATCCCACCGGACGCCCCCGTTCGACGACCAGTAGATCGCCAGCGCGCGGCCCTTCACGCGCGAGATCGGGATCATCCCCACCCGCGGGTTGCGGCTGTCGTTGCTGCGGTCGCGGTGGTCGCCCATCACGAAGATGTGCCCCTCGGGCACCTCCATCGGCTCGAGCGTGTCGGGCACGCTCAGCCGCGAGCGGCTCGTCTCCCAGTGGTGCTCGCCGATCCCCTCTTCGACCCACTCGCAGTGATCGTACTCGTGGCCGCCGTCCTCGCTCCGGCACGGCCCGACGATGCGGAGCTGCAGCGGCTCGTCGTTGCGGAACACCACGTCGTCGCGCACCTCGATGACGTCGCCGGGGACGCCGATCACGCGCTTCACGATGTCGATGTTGTCGAAGGGGCTCCGCACGATCACCACGTCGCCCGGGTTCGGCATGCCCCACGAGAACACCGCCTCGTTCGTGAAGGGCAGGAAGAGTCCGTACATGTACTTCGCGACGACCACGCGGTCGCCGTCGAGGAGCGTGGGCTCCATCGAGGGCCCGTCGATCTCGAAGGCCTCGAACAAGAGCACGCGGATGAACAGCGCGAGCAGGACCGCGCCGCCGATCGTCTTGGCGTTCGACTTGTGGCGCTCCCACCGATCCGTCGAGGTCTCGGCGGCGGTCGCCTCCGCGCCGGCGGCCTTCTCTTTGGCCTTCCCGCTCACCGCCCGCTCCTTAGGTCAGCCCAGCAGGAAGAGCAAGGATCCTGCGATCGAGAAGGTGAAGCAGCCCAGCACCATCGCTGCGCAGACCAGGAGCGCCTTGAGCAGCAGCGCGCTCCGGAGGTGGCCGAGCGCGTTGACCATGTGGTGCTGCTGCCGGCGGTGCCGGAGCACCCGGTTCAGGTCCCACACCGCGAGGAGCTGCCACCCCGAGATCGCCACCGCGAGGATCCCGACCACCACGTGCGCGACGCTGCCCTCCCCGGTGAGGTAGCTCAGGCCCGTGAGCGCGCCGATGCCGAGGGTGATCACCCCGCAGAACCCGACCCAGCGGGCGAGCGACGCGATCACCGCGCGGCCCGCGCGATCGAAGGGGATGGAGCCCGGGTCGCTGAGCCGCTCCTTCGGGAGGATGGGGGGCTTGGCGGGGTCGAAGACGTCGTGGTCGTCCGCCTCGACCGCGAGCTCGAGGCGCTGGCGCGCCGAGGTGGTGAGGTTCTTCAGGCCGACCGGGGCCTTCGGCTCGGCGGGGGTAGGGGTCTCGAGGAGGAACCGCGGATCGGTGCGGTCCTCGTCGAGGGCCAGCTCGAGGCGTCGCCGGGCCGACGTGCTCAGCGGCGTCGCGCCGAGGCCGGGCGGCCGCGCCTCGCGCGCGGTCTGTGGCGGCGGCGGCGGATCGCTCTTCTTGGGTGGGCGCAGCGCCACGAGCTCGCCGTCGGGCGTCGACACGCGCCGCTTCTCGCTGGACCCCTCGGGGAGCCCGCTCGGGCGCACCTCCTCGTCGTCGGCGGGCTCGCCCACGCTCACGTCCCCCACCCCGCGATGGTCGCCGCGTAGAGCGCGCCGGCGAACAGCACCATCAAGAAGGACTCGAGCACGAAGTAGCTGCGCAGCCGGCGGAGCGCGCCCTCGAGCGCGGGCTGCCCCTCGCGCGCGTCCTTGCCGACGACGGTCTCGAGGTCCTCGGCCGCCGAGAGCAGGAGCATCCCGCCGCGCAGGAACACGAGGCTCAGGATCACCACCACCGCGACGACCGCGCCGATCGCCTCGCGCGACACCTCGCCGAGCCGGACCAGCGGCTCCTCGCCGGAGCCCGACGCGGGCTCGATGAGCTCGACGGTGGTCACGAGCCCGGTCACCGCGAGGAGCACCACGAACACGAACACCGCGGCCACGATCTGGAAGCGCCCGAGCAGACCCATCCACTTCGCGAGGCCCGCGATGACGCGCTCTTCCCGTGGATCGAACGGGATGTGCGAGAGGGCCTGGGTGGTCATGCGTCGCTGCTACCGCCCCCAGCCGACGGTGACCGCCGAGGACGCATTCATTGTACCCTGCCGCGCCCAAGATGCGCGTTCTCGGGATCGACACGTCCACGAGCCTCGGATCGGTGGCCTGCCTCGTGGACGGCCAGCTCGTGGCCGAGGTCGCCGCGCGGGTCAGCGCGCGCCACGGCGAGTCGTTGTTCACCCTGCTCGAGCAGGTGCTCGCGCACGCGGGCCTCGCGAAGGACGCCCTCGATCTGATCGCGTGCGGTCTGGGGCCGGGCTCCTTCACGGGCACCCGGGTGGGGGTCGCTGCGGCCAAGGGCCTCGCGCTCGCGCTCGAGCGCCCGCTCGTCGGCGTGTGCACGCTCGAGGCCCTCGCCCTGGGCGCCCCCGGCGCGGTGATCGCCACGGTGGTCGACGCGTTCCAGGGCGAGGTCTTCCTCGCGGTCTACGAGAGGACGCAAGACGTCTTGCGCGAGCGCGTGCCCCCTGCGCACGGCGCCCCGCCCGCGATGCGCGCCCTGCTCGACCAGCATCCTGGCGCCGTGATCGTCGGCTCGGGC
>JAYRVK010001255.1:0-1696 GCA_041918555.1 Sandaracinaceae bacterium | reverse complement strand
TCGTGACCTGCGCCGAGGCCGCGCGAACCCTCCTCGTGCGGCGCCCGCGATGACCGAGGAGCTCGACTCGCTCTTGCAGCGCCGCGTGTCCGCGTTCGCCGGCCTCTTCGGCGCGATCGGCCTCGTCAGCTCGGTCACGCGCACGATCGCCGTGCTCGTGTGGCGCGAGGAGCTCCAGATGGTGCCCGCGGGGACCGTCCCGCTCCAGTGGGTCGCCACCCTCGCGCTCCTCGGGGTCTTCGCGCTCACCCGCTCCGGCCGCCGCCGCAGCGCGGCCTTCGTCCGCGTCGCCGAGACGATCGGGATGATGACCACGAGCCTCTCGTTCACCGCGATCGCGCTCCTCACCGCGCTCGAGATCACGGAGGACCCCCAGGTCCGGGCGCTCGCCGCCCACCCCGAGTCCGGGATCTTCGGGGTGATCGCGATGAGCACGCCCATGATCGCGGTGAACCTCGTGTTGATCTACGCGGTCGTGCTGCGCGCGGCGTTCGTCCCGACCGACGTCGGCCACACCGCCCTGCTCACGGCGGTGGTCGGCCTGCCCATGCTCGCGGTCGCCTGGGTGATCGGCGGCGGCACGGGCTCGGACCTCCCGTTCATCACGCCCTACGTGTTCCTCTTCCTCGGGGCGGCCTCGTGGAGCATCGCGGTGCTGGTCTCCTCGGCGATCTCGCACGTGATCTACGGGCTGCGGCGCGAGGTGAGCGAGATGCGCCGGCTCGGGCAATACACGTTGACAGAGCTGATCGGCGAAGGCGGGATGGGCGTGGTCTACCGCGCCAAGCACGAGATGTTGCGCCGGCCCACCGCGGTGAAGCTCCTCTCGCCCGAGCGCTCGGGGGCGCAGGCGATCGAGCGCTTCGAGCGCGAGGTGCAGCTCACCGCGGAGCTCACGCACCCGAACACCGTCACGATCTACGACTACGGGCGCACCGCGGACGGCGTCCTCTACTACGCGATGGAGCTGCTCGAGGGCGCCACGCTCCAGGAGATCGTCGAGGTCGACGGGCCGCAGCCCGCGGCGCGCGTGGCCCGGATCCTCCACCAGGTCGCGGGCGCGCTCGGCGAGGCGCACGCGATCGGGCTCATCCACCGCGACATCAAGCCTGCGAACATCGTGCTCTGCCAGCAGGGCGGCGAGTACGACGTCGCGAAGGTCGTGGACTTCGGGCTGGTGAAGGAGCTCGAGGAGCGCGGTCCCGTGATGGTGAGCCAGGACGGCGCGATCAGCGGGACGCCCCTCTACATGGCCCCCGAGATCCTGCGCAAGCGCAACAGCGAGAGCGCGAGCTCGGACCTCTACGCGCTCGGCGCGGTCGGCTACTACCTGCTGACGGGGACGCACGTGTTCGAGGGCCACACCGTGATCGAGGTGCTGAGCCACCACCTCCACAGCGAGCCGGAGCCGCCCTCGGCGCGCCTGGGCGACGAGGTCCCGCGCGATCTCGAGCGGCTCATCCTCTCGCTGCTCGCGAAGGACCCCGCGGCCCGGCCCGCGGACGCGGCCGAGGTCCGCGCGCGGATCGATGCCTGCGAGGACCTCGGCGCGTGGACGCAGAACACCGCGCGGCGCTGGTGGCAGGTGCACGGGCCGGCGCTGGTCGCGCGGCGCACCGCGCCGCCCCCGCGCCCGCGCGGCGGCGTCAGCACGATGGCCATCGACCTCGGGCGGCGCGGTGTAGAGTCCGCCGAG
>JAYRVK010001254.1:0-1623 GCA_041918555.1 Sandaracinaceae bacterium | reverse complement strand
TCGGCGCCGCCGGCGCCGGCCGAGGCCCCCGCCGCCGAGGCCGAGCCCGCGCGCGTCCAGATCGAGGCCATCGTCTTCGACGACGCGCCGCCGGAGGCTACCGACGAGCCGCCCCCCGCCGCGCCGGCCGAGTGAGCCGGCTCAGATCAGGCCGACGACCATCCACATCTCGGTCATGAACGGGTTGGGCGCCCCGTTCGTGTCGTTCGTCTGCTGCACCGTGACCGCGTCGTGATCGACGAGGTAACCCATCATCCCGTAGTAGCCCTGCAGCCGCCCCAGGTGGGAGTAGAAGAGCCCGAGGCCGCGCGGCAGCACCTGGACCTTCACGCCGAGCCCGTGGGTCGCGAGGCGCCCCCCCGGGAGCGGCTCTGGCGTGGTCATCGCCGCGCGCATCGCGGGCCCCAGCACGGGGCCGGTGAAGAGCGCGCGCGTCCACACCATCAGATCCGGCGTGGTCGACACGATCCCGCCCGCGGCCCACGTGAGCGAGGGATCGACGAGGTCGGTCACGTCGTCGAAGTCACCGCTCGTGCGGTCGTACCCTCGCGCGAGGTCCACCGCCGAGCTCTCGACGCCCGCGACGTACGTGTCGCGCAGGCCGAGCGGCGTGAGGAGCCGCTCGCGCACCTCCACGTGGTACGGCCGCCCGGTGACGGACTCGATGACCATCCCGAGCAGGAAGTAGTTCGTGTTCGAGTACTCCTCGCTCGAGCCAGGCGCGAACGAGAGCGGCTGTGCACGGGCGACGTCGACGACCTCGTCGCGCGTCCACGCCCGCCCGATCTGCGAGAGCACGCCCGGGCTGTTGTAGTAGTCGTAGATGCCGCTCGTGTGCGCGAGGAGGTGGCGGATCGTGACGGCCGCCGCGCCCGGGAAGGCGACGTGGCTCGTCAGCGAGTCGTCGAGCGCGAGGCGGCCCTCCTCGACGAGCTGCAGGACGACCGCGGCGGTGAAGGTCTTGGTGACGCTCGCGACGCGGAACGGATCGTCCACGACCATCGGGCGAGGGCCCGCGCGATCGGCGACGCCGGCCGCGCCCCCCCAGCCGCAGCCCGGCATGTCGACGCCGAGCGTGACGCCCGCGATGCCCTGCCGCGCGAGCTCCGCGTCGGTCGCCGCCTCGAGCGCGCCGTCGAACGGGCACGTGAGCGCGACGCCCGCGTCGCTCGCGAGGAGGCCCGCGTCGTCGGGGCCCGCGTCGGCCGGCTCGCCGGGGCCGGCGTCGACCTCACTCGGCGCGTCGACCGCGGCATCGACCGGGTCCGCGCGCGCGTCCAGTGCCGGGGCGTCCGTCGCGCCGGCGTCGAGCGTCGGACCCCCGCTCTCGCCGCAGCCGAGCGCGACGAGCACGAAAACGGCGAGCGCCGCGCGGACCGAGCCTGCCAAGTGCATGTCGGCCGTCGCTCGGCAAGGGTCGGGCCGCGTGGCGCGGCCAGCGACTCCGCCGCGTCGGACCCGCTTCCGCCTCGCACGACTTGCGAGGTGCCCGCAACGAGTAGCGCTCCGTGCTCGCTCGATGATTTGCGCTAGCGTCGGGCGCCATGACCCCGCGCATCCTCCTCCTCGCCGTGCTGCTCTCCGGCTGCAGCGAATGCGGCTCCGACGTGACCCCCGAGGCGA
>JAYRVK010001253.1:0-6127 GCA_041918555.1 Sandaracinaceae bacterium | reverse complement strand
GGCGTCGCCCTCGACGGCGCGCGGGGCGCGGGCCTCGTCCCCGCCGTCGCGGCGCTCGGCGGCGCGGCGGCGGCGGACCGCCTGCAGGCCGCGCTCAACGCGGCCGACGCGCGCGCGCGCAAGGCTGCGGTGATCGCGCTCCCGCGCCTCGGGCGCGACGTCGCCGCGGAGCTCGCGGGCTTCGCGCTCGCCGACGACGACGTGGACGTGCAGGTCGCCGCGGTGCGCGTGCTCGCGCAGCTCAACGAGGGCAGCGCCGAGCCCCGCGGCCTGCCGCAGCTCCGGCTCGCGCTCCGCGCGAGCTTCGAGGCGGTCGTCGCGGCGGCCGCGCGCGCGCTCGGGGGGCTGCGCGACGCGGCCTCGGTGCCGCGCCTGCGCGAGCTCGTCGCGGAGGGCCGGCGGGGGGTCGCGGTCGCCGCGATGGAGGCGCTCCGCGCGATGGACGACGCCGCGCTCGACGACCTGCTCGTCGAGGCGCTCGGGCAGAGCGACTCGGAGGTCGTGAAGGAGGCGCTCCGCTCGATCGCGCGCCGCGAGGGCCCGCGCCGCGCCGCCCGCATCGCGCTCGCGCTCGAGCACCCCGCGTGGGACGTGCGCCAGCTCGCCGCGACGCTGCTCGGCGAGCTCGGCGCGGACGAGGGGCGCGCGGCGCTCGCGCGCCGCCTCGAGCGCGAGGGGGACCGCCACGTGCGCGACGCGATCGAGCTGGCGCTGCGCGATCGGGGGGGGGCGCGCTGACGTGTCCGTGCTCTTCGAGGGCGGACCGAAGCTCCAGCCGGACGAGTTCCGTCTGCTGCGCGAGCTCATCAACCGCTTCTGCGGCATGGACTTCGGCACCGACACGCGCTTCGTGTTCGAACGGCGGCTGCGTGAGCGCGTGCGCGAGCTCGGCCTCGACGACTTCACGCAGTACTACCACCACCTCCTCTACCATCCGTCGGCGCGGGCGGAGATGGAGGCCGCGGTCGACGCGCTGGTCACCAACGAGACCTACTTCTTCCGCGAGGAGTACCAGCTCCGCGCGTTCCGGAACGAGATCCTCCCCGACCTCCGCGAGCGGCTCGACGAGGAGGGGCGGCGCAACCTCACCATCTGGAGCGCGGGCTGCTCGACCGGAGAGGAGGCCTATACGATCGCAATCTTGATTGCAGAGAGCGGCCTCTTCGAGGGGTGGGACGTCCGGGTCTTCGGCAACGACATCTCGCGGCGCGTGATCTCGGTCGCGCGGCGCGGCACCTACGGCCCTTCCTCCTTCCGCGCGATGCCGCCCGAGTACGAGCGGCACTTCGAGCCCGCCGCGGAGGGACGGCAGGTCGTCTCGCACATCCGCGCGATGTGCCACTTCGGGCACCTCAACCTCCTCGAGCGCGACCGCAGCGCCCTGATCGGCCGCGCCAACGTGGTGTTCTGCCGCAACGTCCTCATCTACTTCGACGAGGGCGCGCGGCGTCGCGTGATCGACACGTTCTACGAGCGCCTGCAGCCGGGCGGCTATCTCCTCCTCGGGCACAGCGAGTCGCTCCTCAACACCACCACCGCCTTCGAGCTCGTGCACCTCCGGACCGACATGGTCTACCGGCGCCCGCTCGGGAGCGAGGAGCGCTCCGGATGAGAGAGCTTCGCGTCCTCGTCGTCGACGACTCCGCGTTCAACCGCAAGCGGATCGGCGAGATCCTCTCGTCGATCGAGGGCGTCACCGTCGTCGGCAAGGCGGCCGACGGGGAGGAGGCGCTGCGCATGATCGGCTCGCTCGCGCCCGATCTCATCACGCTCGACCTCGAGATGCCGAAGATGGACGGCTTCAGCTTCCTGCGCTTCGTGATGGCGAGGCGGCCCGTCCCGGTGATCGTCGTGTCGAGCCACAGCGCCAAGCAAGACGTCTTCCGCGCGCTCGAGCTCGGCGCGCTCGACTTCGTGGCCAAGCCGGGGGCCGCGCCCGGCGAGAAGCTGAACGAGATCCGGGACGAGCTCGTCGCCAAGGTCGAGATGGTCCAGAAGCTCCGGCCCTCGCTGCCCGAGGACGTCTCGCGCCGGACCGTCTCGACGGTGCTCCGCACCGCGCCCAAGGACGACACGCGCCCGCTCCCGGTGCAGGACTCGCCCAAGAAGGTGGTGGTCATCGTCGCGTCCACGGGCGGGCCCTCCGCGCTCGTCGACGTGTTCTCCGCGTTCCGGTCCGACACGCCGATCGCGGTGCTCGTGGTGCAGCACATGCCGGCCCGCTTCACCCGGACGTTCGCGGAGCGACTCGATCGCCTCGGCGGCCTCCGCGTGACCGAGGCGGTCGACGGCGATCGCCTCCGGGCGGGGCGCGCGCTCGTGTGCCCGGGCGGCAAGTGCGTCGACGTCGTGCGCGTCCCGGACGGCTTCGCGGTGCGGGTCGAGGCGCCGGGCCCCGCGGATCGCTACGTGCCTTCCGGGGATCGCGCGCTCGCGTCGGCGGCGGAGGCGGCCAAGGGCCGCGCGCTCGGCGTGGTGCTCACGGGGATGGGCGACGACGGGGCGGCCGGCGTCGTCGCGGTGAAGGCCGCGGGCGGGATCCTCGTGTGCCAGTCGCCCAAGGACGCGCTGATCGATGGCATGCCCCGCCACGCGATGAAGTCCGGCGTGGTCGACCACGAGCTCCCGCTGCGGTTCATCGGGGAGCGGATCGTCAGCCTCGCCGAGCGATGAAGTTGTGTATGATTCCGCGTCGAGAGAGCTCGGGATGGACGACGACGGACGCGAGCGTTCGCGCGAGAGCGAGAAGCCCGTGGATCTCACGCGCGAGCGGGAGTCGTTCGTGCGGCAGTTCATCCGGCGCGGCGTGGAGCTGACCGAGGGCCTGCTCGAGGAGAACGAGCGGCTGCGCGCGCGGATCGACGAGCTGGCCGAGCAGAACGCGCTCCTGCGCGCCCAGATCGCGAGCGACGACGCGATCCGCGATCTGCTCCGCAAGATCGAGTCGCTCGAGACCGAGCGGCGGGAGCTGCTCGAGCGCTCGTCCACGCTCGAGGCCACGACCAAGCAGAAGGACGATCGGAACCTCGAGGTCGAGCAGGAGCTGCACGACCTCGCCAACCTCTACATCGCGAGCTCGCACCTCCACTCGACGCTGTCGGTGCGCGGGGTGATGCGCCACCTCGGCGAGCTCCTGCAGCAGCTCGTCGGCGCGGAGGTCTTCGCGATCTGGCTCGTGCGCGGCGATCGCGTCGTGCCGATCGGCGCCGACGGCGTCGCGCTCGACGCGCTCGCGCCGCAGCACCTGGCCGAGGGCGTGATCGGCGAGGTCCTCCTCACGGGCCTGCCGCGGATCGCCGATCGGCCGCAGCCCGGCGGCACGATCGAGGCGCCGATCGCCGCGATCCCGCTGATGGTGCGAGACCAGGCGGTCGGGGCGATCACGATCGCCAGCGTCTTCGAGCAGAAGTCCGGGTGGGCGGCGGTCGACCGCGAGCTCTTCCACCTGATGGGCACCCACGCCGCGCCCGCGCTGATCGCGGCCAACCTCTACTCTCGGGAGACCGGCGCGCACGAGGCGCTCGCCGGCCTCCTCGAGCAACTCCCCCCGTGACCGAGAACAACGGAGCGAGCGAGCGTCATGGCTGACTATTCCTGTCTCGTCGTCGAGGACTCTCCGATGATGCGGCAGCTCTTGGTCTTCGCGCTGGCGCGGATCAAGCGCATCGCGGTCACCGAGGCCGAGGACGGCGTCGACGCCCTGCGCAAGCTCCAGGGCGCGAAGTTCGACCTCATCGTCACCGACATCAACATGCCGATCATGGACGGCCTCAAGCTCGTCAAGCGCATCCGCTCGGACGAGACGCACAAGCACGTCCCGATCATCATCATCACCACCGAGGGCTCGACCGAGGATCGCCAGCGCGCGATGGCGCTCGGCGCCAACGCGTACATCACCAAGCCGATCCAGGCGCCGCAGGTGATCGCGAAGGTGCAAGAGCTCTTGCACTTGTGATGCGCGTCAAGGTCTGCGGGCTCACGCGGCTCGATCAGGCCCTCGCCTGCGTCGAGCTCGGGGTGGACGCGATCGGCCTCAACTTCTGGCCGCGCTCGCCGCGGCGCTGCGACGACGCGACGGCGGCCGCGATCGCGGCGGCGGTCGGCGCGCGCGCGCGCGTCGTCGGGGTGGTGGTCGACGCGAGCGTCGAGCGCATCGAGGCGATCCGAGCGCTCGGCGTGCGCTGGATCCAGCTCCACGGCGGCGAGAGCAAGCAAGACGTGTTGCGATGGCTCCCCGAGGCCTACAAGGCGGTGCACCTCGACGGTCCGATCGCGGACTTCCCCGGCGACGAGCTCCTCGTCGACGCGCGGCTCGGCGAGCTCCCCGGCGGGACCGGCCGGCGCTGCGACTGGGTGGGGGCCGCGGCGCGCGCGCGCGGGCGGCGCGGGTGGCGCGCCGGGGGTCGCGGGCCCGACGACGTCGCGGAGGCGATCGCGGCGGTGCGCCCGTACGGCGTCGACGTCGCGAGCGGGGTCGAGCGCGCGCCGGGGGACAAGGACCTCGAGCGCGTCGCGCGCTTCGTCGCCAACGCGCGGTCGGCCTGCTAAGCCCTCTCGCGTCATGGGCCTCGGAACCTTCGGACCGCACGGCGGGCGCTACGTCGCCGAGACGCTCATCCCCGCGCTCGACGAGCTCGAGGCCGCGTGGGCCGAGGCCTCGCGCGAGCCGGGCTACCTCGCCGAGCTCGCCGCGCTGCGCGCCGACTACGTCGGCCGGCCGACGCCGCTCTATCGCACGCGGCGCCTGGGCCCCGCGCTCGGCGCGGACGTGTGGCTCAAGCGCGAGGATCTCGCGCACACCGGCGCGCACAAGATCAACAACACGATCGGCCAGGTGCTGCTCGCCGCCCGCATGGGCAAGCCGCGCGTGATCGCGGAGACCGGCGCGGGCCAGCACGGCGTCGCCACCGCCACCGCGTGCGCGCTCCTCGATCTGCGCTGCGAGGTCTACATGGGCGCCGAGGACGTGAAGCGCCAGGCGCCCAACGTGAAGCGCATGGAGCTCCTCGGCGCGACGGTCCGCCCCGTCACCTCGGGCTCGCGCACGCTGAAGGACGCGATGAACGAGGCCCTGCGCGACTGGGTCACGAACGTGCGCGACACGTACTACTGCGTGGGCTCCGCGGCCGGGCCCCACCCGTACCCGACCATCGTGCGCGAGCTCCAGCGCGTGATCGGCGACGAGGCCCGCGGGCAGATCCTCGCGGCGACGGGGAACCTCCCCGACGTGGTCGTCGCGTGCGTGGGCGGCGGGAGCAACGCGATCGGGACCTTCGCCGCGTTCCTCGACGACGCCGGCGTCGAGCTCGTCGGGGTCGAGGCCGCGGGCGAGGGGATCGACACCCCGCGGCACGCGGCCACGCTGAGTCGAGGATCGCAAGGCGTCTTGCACGGCATGCGGACCTACGTGCTCCAGACCGACGACGGGCAGATCCTCGAGGCGCACTCGGTGAGCGCGGGGCTCGACTACCCGGGCGTCGGCCCCGAGCACGCCTGGCTCAAGGACTCGGGCCGCGCGCGCTACGTCGCGGTCGACGACGAGGCCGCGCTCGCCGCGTTCGATCGCCTCTGCGCGACCGAGGGGATCATCCCCGCGCTCGAGTCGAGCCACGCGATCGCGGCGCTCCCTGCGATCGCCGCGGCGAGGCCGGGCGCGACCATCCTCGTCACGCTCTCGGGCCGCGGCGACAAGGACCTCGAGACGGTCCTCGGGAGGCGCGCGTGAACCGGCTCGCGGTGGCGTTCGAGCGCGATCGGCCGGCGCTGGTCGTGTACCTGTGCGCCGGCGATCCGAGCCTCGAGCTCACCCCTCTCTTGATCGCGGCGGCGGCGGAGGCCGGCGCGGACGTGGTCGAGGTCGGCATGCCGTTCAGCGATCCCACCGCGGACGGCCCGGTCATCCAGGCGGCCTCCGAGCGCGCGCTCGCGCGGGGCGCGACGCTCGGCAAGGTCCTCGACGCGATCCGCGCGGCGCGCGCGGCGACCGACGTCCCGATCGTGCTCTTCGGCTACTACAACCCGATCCTGCGCTACGGCGAGGCGCGCCTCGCCGCCGACGCGAAGGCCGCGGGCGTCGGTGGCCTGCTGGTGGTGGATCTCCCGCCCGAGCACGCGGCGCCGCTGCTCG
>JAYRVK010001252.1:0-16676 GCA_041918555.1 Sandaracinaceae bacterium | reverse complement strand
CGCCGGCCCGGCCGGGCGCGCGGCTCGCGGATCGGGGTCGGGGGCACCGCGCCGGGCGCGAAGCCCACGAACGCCGCGCCGACGAGCCGCTCGGCGTCGGCGGCCGGGACGTCGCCGGCCAGCCCGATCAGGAGGTGCGGCGCGCGCACGAGGCGCGCGTGCTGCGCGCGGACCGCGTCGAGGTCGATCGCGGCCGTCGAGGCGAGCGTGCCCCCGACCGGGCGCCCGTACGCGTGGCGACCGTAGAGCGCCCGGCGAAACGCGCGGGCCGCGAGGGTCCCGTCGTGGTCGCGCAGCTGCACGAGCTCGGCCTCGACCGTCCGCTTGACCTTCGCGAAGTCGTCCGCGCGCAGCCCCGGGTCGCGCAGCACGCCCACGACCTCGTCGAGGAACGCCGCGAGGTTCCGGCGCACGACCGAGCCCTGGACCCGCATCGACTCGGGCCCGACCGAGACGCTCAGCGTCGCGCCCAAACGATCGAGCCGCTCGTCGAAGGTATCGGCATCGACGCCGGTCGGACCTCGCCGCATCAGCCGCGCCATCATCCGCGCGAGCCCGTCGCGCCCGCGCGGGTCGAGGGTCGAGCCCCGCGTGACGATCACGTCGACGTCGACGATCGGCAGCGCGTGAGAGGCCTCGAGGAACACGGGGATCGCGTCCGCGGTGCGAAACGCCGGCTGGATCACGCGCCCTCCGGCACCACGTGCACGATCGAGCGGCGCGACGGACGGAGCACGTTCGAGGCGACCCGCCGGAGGTCCGGAGCGGTGATCCCGCGCGACTCCTCGAGCCGCGCGAAGACGTGCGCGGGGTCGCCGACCACCGTCTCACCGAAGCCGACCTGATACGCCTTCTCTCCCATCGTCTCCACGGCGCCGAGGGTGAAGAGCTCGGAGCGCGCCTGCACCTTCTCGAGCTCCTCGGCCGCGACGGGCTGCTCCACGATCCGCCGCACCTCGTCGTCGACCACCTCGAGCGCGCGCGCGGCCTCGACCCCCTCGCGCAGCTCGATCCACAGATCGAACAGCCCCGGGTGCTGGAGCCCGCCGACGTGGCCGCGGATGCGCGTGACGATCTCGAGGTCGTCGACGAGCCGCTTGCGGAGCCTCCCGCTGCGGCCGCCGATCCAGAGGTCGTGCAGCAGCTCGGCGGCCGCGTGATCGCGCTCGCCCTGCGCGGGGCCGTGCCAGCCGATCAGCAGCTTCTCCGACGGGGTCGGCCATCGCAGGGTGGCGCGGCGCTCGGCGCGCTGGCGGCTCGGGGGCGGCGCCGGTCGCCGGGGGATCTTCGCCGGCCGCAGCCGACCATACGCGTCGGCCATCCGGCGGAGCGCGTCGTCTGGATCGAAGTCCCCCGCGACGACCACCGTCGCGTTGTTCGGCGCGTACCAGGTCCGGTAGAAAGCGCGGCAGTCCGCCACCCGATAGGCCTCGATGTCCTCCATCCAGCCGATGGTCGGCCAGCCGTGCGGGTGGTGCCGCCCGTACGCGAGCTCCGCGAGGAGCTCGTCGGCCTTGCCGCGCACGTGGTCGTCGACCGCCATGCGGCGCTCGTTGGCCACGACCTCGCGCTCGGACTCGACCTGCGCCTTGCGCACGACGAGGTGCCCCATGCGATCGGCCTCGAGCTCGATCGCGAGCGGCAGCTCTTCGGCGGGGAGCGACTCGTAGTAGTAGGTCCAGTCGATCCACGTCGCGGCGTTCGTCTCGCCGCCCGCCTCCTCCATCCGGCGATCGAACTCGCCCCAAGCGAGGCGCTCGGTCTCGTTGAACATCATGTGCTCGAAGAAGTGGGCCAGGCCGGTCTTGCCCTCCTCTTCGTAGCGAGAGCCCACGCGGAACCACGTGTGGTAGCTGACGATCGGCGCGCTCGGGTCGCGCAGGAGGAGCACCGTCAGCCCGTTCTTGGACAGGCGCCAGCGCTCGACCTCGAGGGCCGGGCCGAACGGGACCACACCAACACGTTCGAAGCCGCGGCGCATCCGGAAGCACGGGAGCATACAGTGTGCTATCGGCGCACGCGATGTCGTCCGTTCGCGTCCGGTTCGCGCCCTCGCCGACGGGCTATCTCCACATCGGGGGGGCCCGCACCGCGCTGTACAACTGGCTGTGGGCCCGCAAGACCGGCGGCACCTTCGTCCTGCGCGTGGAGGACACCGACGTCAAGCGCAACACGGAGGAGAGCGTCCAGGCGATCTTCCGCGCGCTCGACTGGCTCGGGCTCGACTGGGACGAGGGGCCGCGCGTCGGCGGCGACCACGGGCCGTACTTCCAGACCGAGCGGCTCGCCACGTACCGCAGGCACGCCGATCGGTTGGTCGAGCGAGGCGCGGCGTACCGCTGCTACGCGACCAAGGAGGAGCTCGACGCGGCGCGCGCCGAGTTCGTGAAGGCGCACGGCCGGCAGGGCTTCAAGTACCCGGGCTGGTGGCGCGACAAGACCGAGCGCGACTGGCCGACCGACGGGCGGCCGTACGTGTACCGCCTCAAGGTCCCGCAGGACGAGGGCTCGACCGGCTGGGACGACCTCGTGAAGGGGCGGATCGAGATCGCGCACCGCGAGATGCAAGACGACGTGCTCCTGCGCTCGGACGGCATCCCGCTCTACAACTTCGGCTGCGTCGTCGACGACCTCGAGATGGGGATCACCCTGGTCGCGCGCGGCGACGATCACGTGATCAACACGCCGATCCAGCTCCTGCTCTGGAAGGCGCTCGGCGCCGAGGCGCCCCAGTTCGCGCACCTCCCGATGATCCTCGACGAGAAGCGCAAGAAGATGAGCAAGCGCGACGACGCGGGCTCGGTCGAGATCTACCAGCGGCGCGGCTTCGTGCCGGACGGTGTGCTCAACTACCTCGCGCGGCTCGGCTGGAGCCACGGCGACGACGAGCTCTTCACGCGCGAGGAGCTGATCGAGAAGTTCGACTGGTCCGGCGTCGGCAAGGAAGGCGCGGGCTACGACGAGAAGAAGTTCCTCCACGTGCAGGCGCACCACCTGCGCCGCATGCCGGGCGACGAGCTCGCCGCGGCGGCGATCCCGTTCGCGGAGCGGCGGGGCCTCGCGATCGCGGAGGGCGACCCACGCCTCGTCCCGGCGGTCGAGACGGTGCGGCAGCGCGCGGTCACCCTGGCCGACGTGGCCGACATGATCGACTACTACTTCCGCGAGCCGCCGCAGATCACCGACGAGAAGGCCGCGGCGAAGTTCCTCGCGCCCGCGTTCCTCGGGCCGCTGCGCTCGTTCCACGCGCTCTGCGCCAAGCAAGCGGACTTCACAGCCACGCCGCTCGAGGCCGCGATCAAGGCGTGGATGGAGGCCGAGGGCATCGGCTTCAAGGACTACGCGCAGACCGTGCGGGTCGCGCTCAGCGGCCGGAGCGCGACGCCGGGCCTCTTCGAGGTGATGGAGGTGCTGGGCAAGGAGCGTTGCCTCGCGCGCCTCGACGCGGCGATCGCGCGGATCGCGGACCGAGGGTGAGGCCCGAGGTGGTCGAGGCCAGCGCCGCCCCACGCGGCGACCGGGTCGGCGACGCGGTCTCGCGCCTGGGCTGGGTCGTCTTCGCGATCGGCCTCGTCGTCGTGGGGATCGAGCGCGGCTCGCAGCTCGGTGGCTACGGCGCGCTCGGCGCGCTCGCCGGGACGCTGCTCGCGGTGGGCGGCCGGTTCTACCGGGACCGCGAGGCGCGCGCGCGCGGGCTGCCCACGCGGCCCGCGCCGTGGACGTTCCCGCTCGGCGTGGCGATGATCCTCCTGGGCGCGATCGGGCTGCTCTACCCCGCGTTCGTCGTGCGCGCGGAGTTCCGCGAGCTCGTCGCGGCGTATCCGTTCGGCCCGCTCGTCGCGGTGTCGTGCGGCTTCTCGGGGATCGCGTTCCTGATCGACGGGCTCGACCGGGCCGCGCCGAACGAGGCGCCCTTCGCGCTCGAGACGCACGGGCCCTTCTACCGGAAGCTGCGCGATCTCCACCCCAAGCGCTTCTTCCTCGAGACGTGGAAGGAGCTCGACGCGGAGGCCGCGCGCGCGCGCGAGGCGCGCGGCGACGCGAGCTACGCGTGGGGCCCGATCGTGACGCTGTGCTCGGGCGCGGTGTTCCTCGCGCTCATGGAGTACTTCGGCCACGCGCCGACGCTGCGCGAGATCGTCGATCACTTCGACCCGCTCGGCCGGCTGACCGACCCCGACACGTTCTTCGGCGTGGTGCGCGAGTCGCCGTTCCGGCGCCTGATCGACTTCGTCTGGTGGTCGGGCTGGCGCGTGCTCGGGTTCTTCCTCCTGCCCGCCCTCGTGATCCGCGTCGTCCTGCGCCAGCGCGTCGCGGACCACGGCCTGCAGACCCGCGGGTTCACCGAGCACGTGTGGATCTACGGCCTCTTCTTCGGGATCGTCGCCACGCTCGTCTACGCGGTGTCCTTCGAGGAGTCGTTCCAGACCTACTACCCCTTCTACAGCGACGCCTCGCGCTCCTGGTACGACTTCTGGGCGTGGGAGGCGCTCTACGCGGCGCAGTTCTTCTCGCTCGAGTTCTTCTTCCGCGGCTTCTGGCTCAAGGCGGGCAAGCGCGCGATGGGGAGCCACGCGATCTACGCGATGGTCGTGCCCTACTGCATGATCCACTTCGGCAAGCCGTTCCTCGAGACCCTCGCCGCGATCATCGCGGGCGTGGTGCTCGGCACGTTGGCGCTCCGGACGCGCTCGATCTGGAGCGGCTTCCTCATCCACGTCTCGGTCGCGATCAGCATGGATCTGGCGGCGCTCGCGCAGACCACGGGGCTCCCGACCGCGTGGTGGCCAGACCTCTGATCCGACCTGCGATCACAGGTCGCGAACAAGAAGTACGAACGAATACAATTCGATGACATTCGGTCGCGTATCACTCGTCCGCGATGGAAGCATTCGTCATCGGCCTCTACATGGTGACCCTCGGGGTCCTCGCGATCTACGGGTTCCACCGAGGTCAGCTGGTCTTCCTGTACTGGAAGCACCGCAAGCGCGCGCCCAAGCCGCTCAAGCGCTTCGACACGCTGCCCAAGGTCACCGTGCAGCTGCCGATGTTCAACGAGCTCTACGTCGCCGAGCGCCTGATCGAGAGCGTCGCGGCGCTCGAGTACCCGAAGGACAAGCTCGAGATCCAGGTGCTGGACGACTCGACCGACGAGACCGTCCAGATCGCGAAGGCGAAGGTCGAGGAGCTCGTGGAGCGCGGCTACCACGCGGTCTACCGGCACCGCACGGACCGCACGGGCTACAAGGCCGGCGCGCTCGAGGCGGGGCTCCACGACGCGACGGGCGACTACGTCCTCGTCTTCGACGCGGACTTCGTGCCGACGCCGACGATCATCACCGACCTCGTGCACCACTTCACCGACGCGAAGGTCGGGATGGTGCAGGCGCGCTGGGGGCACCTCAACCGCGACTACTCGATGCTCACGCGCGTGCAGTCGATGATGCTCGACGGCCACTTCGTGGTGGAGCACATCGCGCGGAACCGCTCCGGCCGCTTCTTCAACTTCAACGGCACCGCGGGGATGTGGCGCAAGGCCACCATCATCGACGCCGGTGGATGGCAGCACGACACGTTGACGGAGGACATGGACCTCAGCTTCCGCGCGCAGCTCAAGGGCTGGCGGTTCGTGTACGTGCCCGACGCGCTCGCGCCGGCCGAGATCCCGTGCGAGATGAACAGCTTCAAGACCCAGCAGTTCCGCTGGGCCAAGGGCTCGGCGCAGACCGCCAAGAAGCTCCTGCCGATCGTGCTCAAGGCCAAGATCCCGTGGCACGTGAAGCTCGAGGCGCTCTTTCACCTCACGAACAACTTCGCCTACGTGTTCCTCATCGTGCTCGCGCTCCTGCAGCTGCCGAACATGCTGCTCCGCCAGACGATGAGCACCCCGGAGCTGCTCCTGCTCGACGTGCCGCTCTTCGCGGCCACGAGCGGCTCGATCGTGCTCTTCTACCTGACCACGCATCGTGCGCTGTACAGCTCGTACTGGGAGGTGATCCGCCGCCTCCCGATGATGATGGCGCTCGGCATCGGCCTCTCGCTCAACAACGCGCGCGCGGTCGCCGAGGGCATCTTCGGCAGCGACAGCGAATTCATCCGCACGCCCAAGCACGGCGTCGTGAAGAGCGAAGAGAGCTGGGTGAAGAAGCGCTACAAGGCCGGCAAGAACGTCTTCGCGCTCCTCGAGTTCCTCTTCGGCGTGTACTTCATCGGCACCGTCGCGGTCGCGGTCGCGATCGGCGCCTGGATGAGCATCCCGTTCCTGCTCTTCTTCATGGTCGGCTTCCTCTACGTGGGCGGGCTGAGCCTCTACCAGGCGCGTTGAGCGCGCTCGTCGCGATCGACCGGCGCCTCTCCGACCGCGTCGACGCGATCGCGTTCGGGCCGCCGACCGCGTACGTCTACAACCCGCTCGCGTACGCGCGCGCGCCGCACGAGGCCTACCTCGAACGCTACGGCCGCGGCGCGCGCGAGGTCGTGCTGATCGGGATGAACCCCGGGCCGTTCGGGATGGCGCAGACCGGCGTGCCCTTCGGCGACCCCGGCTTCGTGCGGGACTGGATGGGGATCGCGGGCCGCGTCGAGGCGCCACCGCGCGTCCATCCCAAGCGGCCGATCCTCGGGCTCGACTCGCCGCGCAGCGAGGTGAGCGGGACGCGGCTCTGGGGCTGGGCGCGCGATCGCTTCGGGACCGCCGAGGCGTTCTTCGCGCGCTTCTTCGTGCTCAACTACTGCCCGCTCGTCTTCATGGAGCAGAGCGGGAAGAACCGGATCCCCGAGAAGCTCCCGCGGGCCGAGCGCGACCCGCTCTTCGAGGCGTGCGACGAGGCGCTCGCGGCGAGCCTCGCCGCGCTGTCCCCCTCGATCGTGGTCGGCGTCGGCAAGTTCGCCGAGGATCGTGCCCGCGCGGTGCTCGGCGAGCGCGCGCGGATCGGGCGCATCCTCCATCCGAGCCCCGCGAGCCCGAAGGCGAACCGCGGCTGGGCCGACGCCGTCGACGCCGAGCTGCGCGCGCTCGGTGTCAAGCTCGCTTGAGCATCTCGAGCAGGGCGCCGCTCGGCGCGTCGCCGGCGTTGACGAGCACCGCGACCCCGCCATGCTCGGGCGAGAGGAACAGCTCGGCCCGGAAGCCGCCCGCCTCGCCGCCGTGGCCGACCCAGCGATCGCTCCCGAGGTAGGGCCCGAGGCCGTACGCGCCCTCGGGCCCGCTCGCGGTGGGGCGCCGCATCGAGGCGAGCGTCTCCGCCTCCAACACGAGGCCCGGGCTGAGCAGCGCGCGCCCCAGCGCGACGAGATCCTCGATCGAGCCGACGAGCCCACCGTACGCGCGGCCCTCGAGCGCGAACGGCGTGAGCCCGACCCAGCCGTCGCGTACGTACTCGACGAGGCCGGGCGTGCGCCGGCCGAAGAGCAGCGCCATCAAAGCGGTGCGCGGCGCGAGGAGCGCCTCGTGCCCGCGCGCGGCGCCCTCGATCGAGAAGCTCGCCGTGCGGGCGCCCGCGCGCGCGAGCACCGCGAGGGCCGCGGCCTCGTACGAGCCCTCCACCTGCTCGAGCAGCTCGCCGAGCACGAGGTAGCCGAGGTTCGTGTAGCGGGCGACCGCGCCGGGGCGCGCGCGCAGGCGACGGTACCGCGCGAACGTCGCGCGCGTGAGCTCACCCGGCGTGCGGAGCGGGCGGCCCGGCGGCTGGACCCAGCCCGTCGCGTCGGGATCGGCGAGGCCCGACGAGTGGCTCAAGAGCTGGCGCACCGTCACCCGCGCGTCGGGGCGGAACCACGCGAGCCGCTCGCGGACGTCCTCGTCGAGCGCGACGCGCCCCGCCTCCACCGCACGGAGCACCGCGACCGCCGTCACGAGCTTGGTCACCGAGAACCAGCGGAACCGCGTGTCGGCGCCGACCGGCGCGCCCGCGACGAGATCGGCGAGCCCCCGCACCTCGAGCGCGCGCGGCCCATCCGCGTCGAACGTCGCGGTGGCCCAGCCAGGTGCGCGCAGCGTGACCATGACGCGCAGGAGTCTCCCGAGTCTCGGCGCGGAAGCAAACGGCAACGTTCGTTGCACCTCGCGATGGAGTCCGGAGTACGTGTCGGGGTCGAGCTCGCTCAGCGCCGCGCAGACGGCCGCCGTGACGCACACGGTGTAGGGCATCGGCAGCAGCGGCCGGCGCTCCGCCAGCCCGGAGGCCGGTCGCGCCTCGAGGGCAGCGATTCGGTTCGCTCCTCTGCAAGACGTCTTACCCCACGAGGGTCGCCCATGCGTGCTCGATGTCTGTACGACCGCACGATTCGTTGCACCCGAGCGACGCGGCGAGTGCCGCGGCCGCTGATGGGACCACGCCCCGACCGGCGCGAAGCGCGCTCGCCGAGACCCGAAGGGGAGACTGCGTAGCAGGCTCGCGACGAGCGGAGCGAGACCGGAGTCGCTCGCGTGCGCGAAGCGCGGCGCGGGCGACGCCGGGCTCGCGGAGCGCGCGGAGGAGACCGCGGAGCGAGGCAGGTCCGCGCAGCGGACCTCGCCTCGCGCAGCGGGCTCCGGAGCGCACCATGATTGCAAGTCGTCTTACCACCACACCCACGCCTCGCGAGAGCGCCTGGAAAACCCACATCCCCGAGACTACGGTCCCCGCCGTGACGCCCGAGCAGAGGCGGGAGCTCACCCGGAAGATCAACGAGCGCGTCCACGCCTCGGTGCCGCACAACCGCGCGCTCGGGCTCGAGCTGATCGACTTCCGCCACGGGCGCGGCGAGGCGTGGATGCGCCTGCCCTATGCGGAGCAGCTCGTGGGCGATCCCGCGACGGGCGTGCTGCACGGCGCGGCGATCACGACGCTCATGGACGCCGCGTGCGGGATGGCCGTGATGATCCGGCTCGGGACGAGCGAGCCGATCGCCACCGTCGATCTGCGGATCGACTACCTCAAGCCCGCGCGGCCCCGGGCCGACGTGATCGCCCACACCGAGTGCTTCAAGGCGACGCGCTCGATCGCCTTCGTGCGCGGGCTCGCGCACCACCCGGACGTCCCCGATGATCCGATCGCGAGCGTGGCCGCGACCTTCATTCGCAGGGGCGCGTCGTGAGCGCGGCCGACCTCACCGAGCGGCTGCGCGCGGCGCGCACGGCGGACGCGCTCGATCCGCTGATCGCGGAGATCCCGTACGCGCGCTTCCTCGGCCTCCGTTCGGAGATCCACGGCGAGGAGCTCCGCCTGCGCATGCCGTTCGCGGAGCCGTTGATCGGCGACTCGACGATCCCGGCGCTCCACGGCGGGACCGTGGGCGCGCTCCTCGAGTCGGCCGCGATCTTCACCGTGCTCTGGTCGACCGGCGCGGCCGAGCTGCCCAAGACCGTCACGCTCACCGTCGACTACCTCCGCTCGGGCCGCGCGACCGACACGTGGGCCGCGGCGCGCATCGAGAAGCGCGGGCGGCGCATCGTGATCGTGTCGGCGCAGGCGTGGCAGGCGCGCCGCGACGAGCCGATCGCCAGTGCAAACGTGCACTTCCTCTTGCGTCCCCCCGAGGGCGCTGAAGGGACCGGCTGAGCCTTCGCGCCATTGCCTCCGAGCGCCGTGCTGCGGCAGATTGGCCGCCGCGGAAGGACGGTGATTCGGATGACGGCTCGGAGCGCAGCGTGGATCGTGGCGGCGATCGCGGCTCTCGCGATCGGATGCGGGGAGTCCATGACGCCGGAGGACGGCGGCGGGATGGACGGCGGCGGCGGCACCGACGGCGGAGGCGGCGGCACCGACGGCGGAGGCGGCGGCACCGACGGCGGAGGCGGCGGCGACGACGGCGGCGGCGACGACGGCGGCGGCGGCACCGACGGAGGTGGCGACACCGACGGAGGTGGCGGCACCGACGCGGGCGAGGGCACCGACGCGGGCCCGCCGTGCGGGGCGATCGGCGAGGCGTGCTGCGCGGGCGACACGTGCACCACCGGCGAGTGCGTCGCGGGGACGTGCGAGGCCTGCGGCGCCGTCGGCGAGGCGTGCTGCGCGGGCGATGTCTGCGGCGCGAGCGCGGCGTGCGTGTCCGGGACGTGCGAGGCGTGCGGCGCGGTCGGCGAGGGCTGCTGCGCGGGCGACGCGTGCGATCCGGGCGGCGAGTGCAACGGTGGCACGTGCGAGGCCTGCGGCGGCGCGGGCGAGAGCTGCTGCGCGGGCGGGGTGTGCTCGGGGAGCGCGACGTGCACCGGCGGCATCTGCACGCCCTGCGGCGGCCCCGGCGAGGACTGCTGCGCGCTCGGAGATTGCGGGACGGGCTGCTGCTTCGGCGGCACCTGCGTCGGCGACGGCTCGATGTGCCCGAGCGGCGGGAGCTGCACCGCGGGGAGCTGCGGCGGCTGCGGCGCGGCGGGCGAGGCGTGCTGCGCGGGCCGCACGTGCACCGCGATGGCGACGGTCTGCGCGGGCGGGGGCGCGGGCGTCTGCGCGAACTGCGGCGGCCTCGGCGAGGCGTGCTGCGCGGGGAGCATCTGCGACCCGGGCGGCATCTGCGGCGCGGGCAACCGCTGCGCGCCGTGCGGTGGGCCCGGCGAGGCGTGCTGTCCCGGTGACACGTGCACGACGGGCTGCTGCGACGGAGGCACGGACCTCTGCGTGTCGACCGGCGCGGACTGCACCATCGGGACGTGCGGCGCGGCGGGCGCGTGCGAGGTGTGCGGCCTGTCGGGCACGCCGTGCTGCCCCGGCGACGTCTGCGACGGCGGCGGCTGTTGCGACGCAGCGAGCTGCATCGCGTCGGGCACGCGCCCGAGCACGGGCACGGCGACCGACGTGTGCTCCGACGGCGCCGTGAGCACGTGCGGCGGCGACGGACAGCCTTGCTGCGACGGGACCGACTGCGCGGGCGGCGGCTGCTGCGTGTTCGGGACCTGCGTCGCGGACATGTCCGACTGCGAGACCGACGAAGAGTGCAACATGGGCAGCTGCGAGGACGGAGGGACGAGCGCGTGCGGCGGGCTCGACCAGGAGTGCTGCCTGACCGACGGGACCTTCGAGCGGTACTGCACGACCTCGGGCACGGTGTGCGATCAGCGCGGCTCGACGCGGGGCGTGTGCCGCGCGTGCGGCGGCGATGGTGAGGCGTGCTGCCCGGGCCAGGCGTGCGACGCGGGCGGCTGCTGCGTGGGCCCGACGTGCGTCGCGGACGGCGACAGCTGCGGCGGCGCGTCCGGCACGTGCAGCGGCGGCGGCTGCGGGGGCGGCGCGTGCGGCAATCCCGGCCAGCCGTGCTGTGCGGGTGGGATCGGCTGCTCGGGTCCGTACTCGATCTGCGGCGGCGGCGGCGTCTGCGTCACCTGCGGCGGGGACGGGGAGCCGTGCTGCGGTGGCGTCGGCGGCGGGACGGACTGCCTGCCGCCCTACCGCTGCCTGGCCATGGCCGGCCCCGACGTCTGCGGCCTCCCGACGCCCTGATCCGGAGCACGGTCTTCGGCGGCCGGTCGCCCGCGGGCGATCGGCCGTCGCCGTTCCGTCGTGAGGCAGCGCACGCTCGCGCGGACCCCGCCGATGAACTCGCGACGCGCCCGGACGTAGGCTCCCGCGCGACGGCGGCTTCCCTTCGAGGCCGCGGAGGGGACTTTGGAATGAGCAAACGAACTTGGCGGCTGTTCGGAGCCGCGATGGTGCTCTCGCTCGCCTTCGCCGGCTGCGATGGCGGCGGCGGGAGCGACGCGGGCACGAGCGGCGACGGCGGCGGCGGCGGTGGCTGCACAGGGGGGACCACGATGTGTGGCGCCGCCTGCGTCGACACACGCTTCGACCCCGGGAATTGCGGCACCTGCGGCATGGTGTGCGGCGCCGGGAACGTGTGCCTCGGGGGCGCCTGTACCCCGCAAGGCTCGTGTACGGGCGCGCTCGTCGACTGCAGCGGCACGTGCGTCGACCCGCGGAACGATCCCGCGAACTGCGGGAGCTGCGGCATGGCCTGCGGCGCGGGCGAGCTCTGCAACGCGGGGACGTGCGCGGCCTCGTGCGGGCTCGGGACGGAGGCGTGCGGCGGACGCTGCGTCGACACCCAGGTCGACCCGGCGAACTGCGGCACCTGCGGTACCGTGTGCGACGCCGGAGAGGTCTGCGGCGCGGGCATCTGCGCGCTCAACTGCGCGGGCGGCACCGTCGAGTGCAGCGGCTCGTGCGTGGACGTCGACGCGAACGTCGACCACTGCGGCATGTGCGACAACGCGTGCCCGACGGGCACCGCGTGCAACGCGGGCGCGTGCGGGATGCGGCCGACGATCGATGGCGACGGCGACACCATCAGCGACGTCGACGAGGCCGCGACGGCCATGCGCGACACCGACGGCGACGGCACCGCGGACGCGATGGACACCGACTCCGACGGCGACGGCCTGACGGACGCGACCGAGGCGGGCGACGCCGACGTGATGAGCCCGCCGGTCGACAGCGACGGGGACGGGCTGCCCGACTTCCGCGATCTCGACAGCGACAACGACGGCCTGATCGACGCGGACGAGAGCACCGTCCACATGACGGATCCGACCGACGGCGACAGCGACGGCGACGGCGACAGCGACGCGGCCGAGGTCTCCGCGGGGACCGACCCCAACGATCCGGCCGACACGATCGGCGGCGGCGGCGACTTCCTCTTCGACCTCCCGCCCGGCGGGATGGCCCGCACGGACGTCCTGCAGTTCGACCCGCAGATCCGGCGCGCCGACATCCTCTTCCTCGTCGACACGACCGGCTCGATGGGCGGCGAGATCAACAACCTCCAGACGGAGCTCGCGAGCCTCGTGGGCCGCATCCGCACGACGATCCCGGACACCGCGTTCGGTTGCGCGCGCTTCGACGACTTCCCCGTCGCGTTCTACGGCGGCGGCACCGACGTTCCCTTCGGGCTCGAGCAGCGGGTCACCACGAACATGGCGGACATCACCGCCGGAGTGAACCGGCTCGACATGCCGCTGCACGGCGGCGCGGACGGACCGGAGAGCCACATCGAGGGCATCTACCAGGCGGCGACCGGCTTGGGCTTCCGCTCCGCGACGGGCACGCGGTGGGTCCCCGTCTTCAACCCGGCGACCGGCTTCGACGCGACGCGCGGGCACGGCATGATCGGCGGCGTCGGGTTCCGCATGGACGCGCTGCCGATCATCGTCGTCGCGACGGACTACTCGTTCCACCGCCACTGGGGCGACGTGACGGTGGTCCCCGGCGATCGCGCGACGTGGTGTGGTGACACCGCGGCCGACAGCTGCGACGCGTACACCATGACGGACTTCGGCGCGGCGGCGGACCAGCAGCCCAAGACGGTCGCGCAGACCCTCATGGCGCTCGACGCGATCGGCGCGGTCGTGATGGGCATCGTCAGCGACGTCGGCTCGTTCGTGGACCCCGCGATCGACGCGCGCGCCGAGATCTCGACCTTCGCGGTGCGCACCGGCGCGTGGAAGACCCCGACCGGAGGGAACTGCGACACTGGCTTCATGGGGATGAACCGCACGGCAGAGATGTGGGATCCGGACGGCGCCGGGCCGCTCCCGTCGCAGAGCATCTGCCCGCTCGTCTACTCCGTGAACGACACCGGCTCGGGGCTCGGCACGAGCATCGACTCGGCGATCGGCGACCTCACGACGTTCGTGAACTTCGGCACGCTGCACACCGAGGCGCGCGACGATCCGGCGACGTCGTCGGTCGACGAGCGCGGCTTCTTCGTGCGCGGCATCCCGGTGAGCTACGACCGGGCGACCTGCACGGCGGCCCCGGCGTTCGCCGACCGTCTCACGGCCGGCACGCCCCCCACGGTGATGCCGGACGGAACCCTCGACTCGTTCACGGGCGTCTCACCCGGCTGCCTCGTGAGCTTCCAGATCGTGGCGCGCAACGACGGCTTCGTGGCCGCCGCGTGCGCGGACCAGATCTTCAACGTGCCGATCATCGTGGTCGGCGACGGGACGGTGGAGGCGGACCGCCGCCAGATCATCGTGCGCGTCCCGGGCGAGCGCTCGCTCTGCGCGCCCTGAGCGGAGCACACCTCGACGCATGAGCGGCGGAGGTCCCCAAGGGCCTCCGCCGTTCACTTTCCGTCAGGGGCCGTGCACGTCGACGACGCGCCACTCGCCGGACTCGCGGACGAGCTCGATCGAGCCGCCGCCGGTGGTGCGCACGCGCGCGCGGGCGCCTTGGATCTCGACCTCGAGATCGTCGGCGTCCTCGGTGCCCTCGACGAGGCGGCGGATCTCCTCCTCCCACTCGGCCCGCGTCTGCCGGCTCAACACGCGCTCGAGACCCGGTAGGTCGCGGCGCATCAGCGCGCGGCGGAACGCCGCGACCGCGTCGAGCGGCGTAGCCAACCCCGCGGCGTCGAGGACCCCTCCGTCGATGCGCCAGCCCCCCTCCTCGAGCACCAGCACGATCGCCTCGCCGCTGGAGAGGTGCACGCGAGCTTGCGCCTCGATCCGCTCGGGCCGGGCCGCGCGCGCGAGCGCCTCGCCTTGCTCGCGGAGCTCCGTCGCGTTGGTCGCCATCAGGGCCGCGTGCTGCGCCTCGCTGCGTCCACGACGCGCCTCCTCGTCGAGGAGCGCCCACGCAGCGGTCGCGTCGCCGCGGCTCAGCGCGCCCGCGTAGCGCGCGACGGTCCGCGATGGGCCCTCCTCGCCCGCGCGCGCCCCGCACCCGACGAGGGCGCACAGCAGGAACGAAGGCGCGAGGACGCGTCGCACGGTCGCATCCTAGCGCGCCTTCTTCTGTGCCGCGGTGTTCACTCGGACCCCGCACCCGCGTGAACACGGGTTGACGCTCGGGGCGAATCGAACGCGATCCGGTGGAGCACTGGCGCTGGCACGAATCCTGGTACACGAGGAGGTGCCCGCCCCTTCGGTCCGGGAGAAAGGCATCGTCGTGCTCCACCGCCTGGCCTTCATCTCGTTCGTCACCCTCGGCGCGTCCGCCGTGCTCGGTGGCTGCGCGCAGGAGGACTACTACTGCGACGCGGACGGCTGTTACTTCTGCGACGGCGTCGGCTGCCGCGACGTCGCCCCGCCCGATCGCACCCTGTGTCGCGGCGACTTCGAGTGCCCGACCGGTGAGCTGTGCACCGACCTCGGCTGCGCGAGCGCGGGCTGCACGAGCGACGACGACTGCGTGATGGGCACCGTGTGCCGCGACGGATGGTGCGTCGCGCCGACCGAGCCCGACCCGACCCCGACCCCGGGCGACTGCACCACGAGCGACGACTGCGACGCAGACCTCGAGTGCGTCGACGGCGCGTGCGTGCCGCGCGTGGACCCGCCGAAGTGCACCGCGGACGCCGAGTGCGAGAGCGGGCAGGTGTGCGTGGACGGCGAGTGCCGGGAGACCGACGACACCTGTCACTTCAACACCGAGTGCGGCCCGGGCCGCGTGTGCGTCGACCAGACGTGCACCGACGCGTGCAACGCCGACAACCCCTGCCCCGAAGGCCTGACCTGCGATCCCGACGGCTACTGCGTCGAGGTCCCGCCGATGACCGGCGAGTGCGTCGAGAACACCGACTGCGCCGAGGGCGAGGTGTGCGTGGACGGGGTCTGCGAGACGAAGTGCACGAGCGACGCGGAGTGCGGCGAGGGCTACTACTGCGCGGCGAGCGAGCGCTGCCGCGTCGACGACCGGCCCAACCCGTTCTGCAGCAGCGACTCGGACTGCATGGCCGGCGCGGTCTGCCGCAACGGCGCGTGCCGCTCGCCGTGCGCCGAGCACGCGGAGTGCCCGCGCTTCGACGTGGCGCTGACGTTCTGCCTCGACATGGTCTGCGCGACCACCAACGAGGCGACGAGCGACTGCACCTCCTCGAGCGACTGCATGAGCGGTCAGTCCTGCGTCGACGGCGTCTGCGGGTGAGCTGAGACACGGCTCCTCGTTCCCTCGAGCGACCCATCCCGAGCGATCCGGGGTGGGTCGCTTCGCGTTAGGCTCCGCGCGTGATCGACCCGAGCGCGCTGCGCCCCCACTACGCGCGGTTCCTCCGCGAGGATCGCATCCTGCTCACCGGGCACAGCCACCAGGCCTGGCCGGACGTGGCGCGCGAGGGGGTGCTCGAGGCGTTCGACGACGCGGCCGCGCACGTCGACGACAAGTGGTCCGCGGCGGCCGAGGCCGCAGAGGCAGTGCGCGCGGCGGTCGCCGGGCACGTCGGCGCGGCACCGGACGAGATCGCGCTCGGCCCCAACACCCACGAGCTCGTGACGCGCTGGCTGAGCGCGCTCGACCTCTTCGCACGGCCGCACGTCGTGACGACGGGCGGCGAGTTCCACTCGCTCCGCCGCCAGCTCGGCCGACTCGAGGAAGAAGGCCTGCGCGTCACGTGGGTCGCGCCCGAGCCGCTCGACACGCTGACCGCGCGCCTCGCCGACGCGATCGAGCCCACGACGGCGGGCCTCGCCTTCTCGACGGTGCTCTTCGAGACGAGCGCGCTCGTGCCCGCGCTCGACGTCGCCATCGACGCCGCGCGCGCGAGTGGCGCGGAGGTGCTCCTCGACACCTACCACCACCACGGCGTCGTTCCCCTCACGCTCCGGCCCGACGTGTTCGCGACCGGCGGCGGCTACAAGTACCTGCAGTGGGGCGAGGGGAACTGCTGGCTCCGCGTCCCCGCGCGCTGCGAGCGCCGCCCCGTGTACACGGGCTGGTTCAGCGACTTCGCGCACCTCGCCCAGAAGCCCGGGACGCGCCTCG